>NZ_JBFBDO010000062.1:0-49160 GCF_040683335.1 Kitasatospora sp. NPDC093806 | reverse complement strand
CCTCGACGTACGACTCGCCGACGGCCAGCCGTTTGATCCGGCGCTCGTCCACGTCGTAGCCGACCACCCGGTGGCCGGCCTCGGCCGCCCGGACCACGAGCGCGATCCACCACAACGCGTGGATGGCGAACCCCGCTCCGCCGAGGATCAGTGCCAGCAACAGGACGAGGACGATGAGAAGCATCTCTGGCCGCCTTTCGGTGGTCGACGGAACATCCGGACCATGCGTGTGCCCGGCTCGCCCGCATCCACACGTGCGGTGACCCGGCTCCGTGCTGCGGTCAGAGCTGTGCGGCGAGCGCCACCACCAGGGCCGCGAGGCCCACCGTCAGCCAGGCCACGTAGTCGCCGAGCAGCCCCGAGTGCAGTCGGCGCAGCGGCAGGACGGTGGCCCGGTACAGCGGGCCGGGGCCCCGGCCCGGGTCGCGGCGGACGGCGGCGGTGGCGAGGGCGACGGCCAGCAGGACGGAGAGCAGACCGAGCCCGACGCCGGCCGCCGTCCACCCGCTCTCGGCGGCGATGGCGGGGCCGGTGGTGGCAGGGGCGGGGGCCGCGAGGACGTCGGCGAGGTAGCCGGCGCGGTCGGTGAACGCGGTGGCCGCCTCGGCGAGCGCCCGGGCCACGCCCGGCAGCACGCCGACGGCCAGGCAGCCGAGCAGCAGCAGCCCGGGGACCACGAGCATCGGGGCGGGCAGCGGCCGCCCGGGATCGCGCACCTCGGGTTCCTCGCCCTCCCCGCTGGTGCTCGCCTCCCACGGCTGTTCGGACGGCGGTGCGCCGATTCCGCCGAACACCCGCAGCCCCGCCCGCAGCACCGCGCCGCCGGTGACCGCCGAGACGAGGACGAACACCACCGGCAGCCAGCCCAGCCACTCCCCGGCGGCCTCCTCGGTGAGCGCCTTGCCCAGTCCGGTGCCGAACGGCGGCAGACCGGCCAGCGCCAGCGCGCCGATGACGAACAGCAGCCCCGGCACGCGCAGTGGGCGCCCCCGGCCGTGCAGGCCGCGCTCGTCCACCGAGCCGAAGCGGTCGAGCAGGACGCCGGTGAGCCCGAACAGCGCGGCCTTGACGCCGGCGTGACCGGCCAGGTAGACGGCCGAGCCGGCCAGCCCGGCCGGGGTGAGCAGGGCCACGCCGATCAGGAAGAGGCCGGTGTGGCCGACGGTGGAGAACGCCAGCAGCCGCTTCAGATGGCGTTGCTGCCAGCACATCACCGCGCCGGCCAGCGCGGTGACCAGCCCGGCGGCGAGCAGGGTGGTCCGGACGGCGCCGTCGGGCAGTCCGCCGGGCCCGGCGAACACCACCCGGTGGATCCGGGCCACCCCGTAGGCGCCGAGTTCGACCATCACGCCGGAGAGCAGCATGCAGACCGGGCTCGGCGCGACGGCGTGCGCGTCCGGCAGCCAGAAGTGGAACGGGGCCGTCGCCGCCTTGACCAGCGGTCCGGCCAGGACCAGCACGAACGCGCAGACCAGCAGGGCGTCCGGGCCGCCGTGGCCACCGGCCGCCCGCTGGTCGAGGGCGGCACCGAGCTGGGCGAGGCCGAGCTCGCCGGTGCGGGCGTAGAGCAGTCCGATGCCGAGCAGCGAGCAGTACGCGGCGAGCGAGTTGACGACGCCGAAGGCGAGCGCCCCCTGCAGCGGGCGCGGGTCCTCGATCCGGAGGCCGGTCAGCGCGTACGCGACGGCGCCCATCAGTTCGAAGAAGACGAAGGCGTCGAAGAGGTCGCCGGTGAGGGCGAAGCCGCACATCCCGGCCTCGAAGAGCAGCAGCAGCGCGGGGAACACGCCGCCGTGCGCGCCGGCCGGTTCGGCGAAGTACCGCCAGGCGTAGCAGAGGACGGCCAGCACCAGGACGGCGGCGAGCAGCGCGATCCCGCCGCCGAGCCGGTCCGCGACCAGGACGACGCCGACGCTGTGGCCGCCCCGCGGCGTCCAGCCGCCGATCCAGGAGACGGCGCGCCCGTCGGGGTCGGTGCGGATCCACAGCAACGCCAGGCAGAGCACCTCGGCCGCCGCCCAGGTGGTGGCCAGCGCGTCCACGGCGATCCGCGGCAGCCACCGGCCGGCGACGGCCAGCACGGCGGCGCCGAGCAGCGGGACGACCACGGCCAGCGGCAGCAGGTCGGTGGCGGGCAGCAGCTCGGCGGCGAGCGGGGCGATGGCGACGGTGCCGGTGGCGACGGTGGCGGCGGTCAACCGGTCACCCGCGCAACCCGGTGAGCGCCTCCGGGTCCACCGTGCCGTGCCGCTTGCGCAGTTGGACGACCAGGGCGAGCAGCAGCGCGGTGACGGTGGCGCCGACCACGATGTCGGTCAGCGCCAGCGCCTGCACCACCGGGTCCACCACCGGCGAGCCGGGCGGCAGGTCGGCGAAGACGGGCGCGGTGGCACCGCGGCGGTAGCCGACCGCGAGCAGCAGCACATAGGTGGACGACTGGGCGACGGCCAGGCAGCCGACCGATTGCACCAGGTCGCGGCTGGTGACCAGGCCGTAGAGGCCGGCGAGCAGGATCCAGCCGGCCACCAGGTAGGGCAGGACACCCATCAGCCCTCCCCTCCGTCCGTACCGCGCGCTCCCGCGCGGTCGGGCACGACCTCCACCGCCTGGTCGAGGAACCGGGCGAGCAGGACCACCACGCCCGAGCCGACCTCCACCCCGACCACGGCGTTGACCACCGGGACCAGGCCGCCGGAGAAGAGCGCGCCGAACGTCCCCAGCGGCAGGGTGTTGGCCAGGTAGCCGGCGCCGGCGGCCAGCCCGATCAGCCCCAGTGCGGCGAAGGCGCCGGCCGAGAGGGCGTCCGCGACGTCCAGCACGGCCAGCGGACGGACCCGCCGCAGCACCCGGTAGTCCGCCGCGACGTAGGCCAGGTGCAGGGCGGTGGCGAGCACCACACCGCCCTGGAAGCCGCCGCCCGGGGTCAACTGGCCGTGCGCCACCAGATAGCCGCCGGTCAGCAGGGCCACCGGCAGCAGCGTGGCGCCGAAAAGCCGGGTGCTGGGCAGCACGCGTGCGGGGGCCGGCCGGCGCCGGTGCTCGTCCCGGGCGAGGCGCAGCAGCATGGTCGCGCCGAGCACCGAGGCGAACAGGATGGACTCCTCGCCGAGGGTGTCGAAGGCCCGCTGGTCGAAGTTGACGGAGGAGACGATGTTGGCGGCGCGCCGGGCGAGCCCCGCCTCCACCGCCCGGTCGCCGTACGGGTGGTCCGGCCCGCCGAAGGCCGGCAGCCCGTCGGCGGCGGCGATCAGCACGGCCGCGAGGACGGCCGCACCGGTCAGGAACAGCCGCAGCCGGGCGGCCCGGCTCATCCGGTGCCGCCCGGGCCCGGGTCGTCCTCGGACCGCGCGCCGCGGCGGATCCGTCGGACGGTGAGCAGGATCAGCAGCGGGGTGATCGCGCTGCCCACGCCGAGCTGGGACAGCGCCACGTCGGGCGCCTGGAGGACGGTGAACAGCAGCGTGAGCGAGAGCCCGAGCAGGGCGAGGACGACGGCCTGCCGGACCGGGTCGCGGGTCAGCGCGGCGGCGGTCGCGGTGCCGGCGGTCAGCAGCAGGGCGAGCGTGATCAGGGTGTCGGTCACCGGTCGGCCGCCCGGGTCGCGTGGTGGGTCACCCGGCCGACGGCCATCGTGGTGACGGTGCCGCCGGCGGCCAGCAGCAGGCCGATGAGGAGGAGCTTGAGGGCGGCCCGGCCCGGTCCGGTCTCCACCGCGAGCGCCAGGGCGACCAGCGGTGCGCCGAGGGCGCCGGCGGGGGAGAGGGCGTGCAGGCGCAGCTGGGGCCCGGGCAGCACGGTGAGCCCGAGCGCGGCCAGCAGCAGCGCGGCGGTGCCCAGGGAGAGCAGGGCCAGGGCGACGGCGTGACGGATCATCGGGGCTCCTGACCGGCCAGCAGGCGGGTGAAGACGAGGGTTCCGGCCGGGGCGAGGACGGCCAGGTCCAGGGCGAGGTCGGTGTAGGAGCTGCGGCCGAACCCCTGGGCGAGCAGCAGCAGGACGGCGGAGGTGACGGTCCCGGCGAGGTTCAGGCCCGCGAGCCGCTGTTCGGGTGCGCCGCGCAGCCCGAGCAGCAGACAGGGGCCGAACCCGCCGACGGTCAGGACGGCGGCCGCGACCAGCCAGGCGTTCACCGCGCGCCGTCCGTCGGTCCGCCGGTCAAGGCCCGTTGCAGGGCGGAGGACGAGCCGTCGAGGGTGTGCACGGTCAGTACGTCGCCGCGGACCTCGACGACGTAGCCGCCCGGCGTGGTGGAGAGCACCGCACCGGCCCAGGCGGCGCCGGTGCCGGGGGTGAGCCGCAGCTGCCGGAACCCGCTGTCGGGTGGCCGCCGGTCCGGCCGGCGGAGCGCGCGCCGGACGAGGGTGCGCAGGACCAGGGCGGCGAGCCGGCCGGTGTCGGCGAGCAGGGTGCCGGGGAAGGCCCACAGGGCCCGGGCCCAGCCGGCCCGGCCGCCGGGCGTGGCGCCCGAGGTCCGGCGGGCGGCGGTCGCGCCGACCGCCCCGAGCGCGGCCACGGCGCCGCCGACGGCGATCTCCAGGGCGGTGACCGAGCTGATCAGCACCAGGTCGAGCAGCAGCAACAGGCCCCACCAGAGCAGGAGTTCCACCCCCGTACGCACCGTCTCACCCCAGGTCGTCCCGTGCCGGGCCCACACCGACGCGGTGGGCGGCCTCAGGTGTACCGCCGGGCGGGCGGGCCCGGCCCGTGCGCAACGCCGCCGGGCGCGGGATCGCCCCGGCGGACCACCCGTTCGCCGCAGGCCGGGCCGGGAAGTCTGATCATCGACTCTCCGGGGGGCGGGGCCGGGGGGCCGGGTTGGGGCTCCGGGAGCGGCGGCGTCCGGCGCGGGTCCGGCCCCTCGCGGTGGGGAGTGCGGTCATCGGACCCGGCTCCGCCCCAGGATCCCCCGGGTCCCCCCGGTGTAGCCGGGCCACCGCCGGGCAGACGCGGGAGTGTGGACGCGACGACCCTGGCACCGCCGGCGCCGCCCGGCCCGGCCCCACCCGGTCGGGCACCGGCCCGGCGAGCCCCCGCTCTCCGCGCGGCCCCTCCGGCCGGGCGGCATGATGGTGTGGACGGCGCCGGGCCGTCCCGACCGGACCAGGAGCCGGCCATGCACCTGCCAGCAGGGGGCACGGGGGACACAGGGGACACGGGGGACACGGGGGACGCAGGATCGGGGGCGGAGACCGGGGCGTTGCGCGTCGAGGTGCGCCGCGTCGGCACCGTGCGCATCGTCGCCGTCGCGGGCGAGCTGGACCGCGACTCGGTGGACGGACTGCGCGCGGCGCTCGACGGTTCGCCCGAGGAAGGGCTCGACCGGATCCTGGTCGACCTCGCCGGGCTGGGCTTCTGCGATTCGACGGGCCTGAACGTCCTGCTGCGGGCCCGGCTGGCGGCCGAGCGGGCCGGGATCCGGCTGGAACTGGCCGGTCCGCGGCCCGCTGTCGCCCGCCTGCTCGCGGTGACCGAGGCGGACACCGTGCTGCGGATCCACCCCGGCGTCGCCGCCGCACTGACGGCGGGCGAGTCCGGCGGCGCGGCTCCCGATCGCCCGGCTCCCGATGGCACGACTCCCGGCAACGCGGCCCCCGGCAGCGTGGCCCCCGATGACGGCCGCCCGTCCGGCGGCAGGTGAGGGGGTCGTGGTGACCGTTCCCGAGGTCGGCCCGGCACCCGACCGGGACCAGGTGCGACGGCTGACGCTGGTCGGCAGCGAGGGCGCCGTCCAGCGCTGCCGCGACTTCAGCCGCCGGGCGCTGCTCGAATGGCAGTGGCTGTCCGCCGACGCCGGGGTTCGGGGGGAGGAGGAGCGGTTCGCCGTCTTCGAGGACGTCCTGCTGATGGTCTCGGAACTCGTCACCAACGCCTGTCTGCACGCCCCCGGCGGCCCGCGCGAACTGCGGCTGTGCTGGAACGGTACCCGGCTGCGGGTGGAGGTGTCCGACGACAGCCCGGTCCCGCCGCGGCTGCGCCCGTACGCCGACCCCGGACGGCCGGGCGGGCACGGGCTGCGCGTGGTGGACCGGCTCGCCCGGGCCTGGGGCTCGCGGCCCGAGGACGAGGGCAAGGCGGTCTGGCTGGAGGTTCCGTCGCCGCTGGCCGACCGGGCCCGGTGAGGCCGTGCGGGCCCGGTCGGCCGGAAAGCTGGGCGGCCGCAGTGGATCGGGATCAGTGGCCGAGCGCGTGGGCCAGCTCGCGCTTGTTCATCTTCGAACGGCCCTTGATGTTGCGGTGCTTCGCCTCGTTGTACAGCTGGTCGTAGGTGGGCCCGCCGGAGCCCCGGTGCGAGCGCAGCCCGCCCCGCCGGCCGGAGGACATGTCGTGCGTGGAGCTGCGGTTCGCGGTCTTCGACTCGCCGTGCCGGGCGCGTTCCTTGTTGACCGTCCGGGCGGCGATCTCCTCGGCCCGCTGCTCGCTCTCGCCGCGGTCCAGCGCGCTCTCCTTGATGTGCTCGTACTGGCGTTCCCGTTTGGCGTTCGATCCCCGGGGCATGGCGGCGCTCCTCTCGGTGGTGTCCCTCCGCCGCACGCGTCTACCCGGCCGCCCGGCGGCAAACCACCGCCACCCCGGCCCCGCCTGTCCCGCCTGTCCCGCTCCGCGCCGGGGTGGCACAGTGGGAGGCGGGACGGCGCCCGCCGTCCCCACCGGCCGGGCAGTCCGTCGGGCCCCCGGCCGTGCGGTCGATCCGGGCGGTGGACGGATGGACGAGCGCGAGGCGCCGGACCACGAGCGGCAGACCGAACAGGGCCTGCGGCAGCTGCTCGCCGGTCTGACGGCGGTCCGCGACGGCGACTTCCGGGCCCGGCTCGGGCCGGGCCTCCCCGGGGTTCCGGGCGAGATCGAGGCCGTCTTCAACGGCATGGTCGAACAGCTCGCCCGGGTGACCTCCGAGGTGACCCGCGTCGCCCGCGAGGTCGGCTCCGAGGGCCGGCTCGGCGGCCAGGCCCGGATCCACGGCGCGTCCGGGACGTGGCTGGACCTCACCGAGAACGTGAACGAGCTGGCCGGCAACCTCACCCGGCAGGTCCGCGCCATCGCCGAGGTGACCAGCGCCGTCGCGGCCGGCGACCTCACCCGCTCGATCACCGTGGACGCCGCCGGCGAGGTCGCCGACCTCAAGGACAACATCAACTTCATGGTCGAGTCGCTGCGCGAGAAGACCCTCGCCAACGAGGAACAGGACTGGCTGAAGACCAACCTCGCCCGCTTCGCCGGCACCATCCAGGGGCGCCGCGACATCCGCTCCGTCGCCGACCTGGTCACCGGCGAACTGACCCCGCTGATCGGCGCCCAGTACGGCGCGTTCTACCTCGCCCAGGAGGACGGCGAGGAGACCGTCCTGGTTCGGATCAGCGACTACGGCCGCCCCGCCGGCACCCCGCCCGTCCCCGAACGGCTGCGGCTCGGCGAGTCGCTGGTCGGCCAGGCCGCCCGCGGCCGGCGCACCGTCACCGTGAACGACCTCCCGCCCGGCTACGCGACCATCACCTCCGGCACCGGCGCCACCCACGCCCGCTCGCTCGTCATCCTGCCGATCGCCGTGGAGGAATGGCTGCTCGGCGTCATGGAGTTCGCCTCCGTCCACCCGTTCAGCGCCGTCCACCGCGCCTTCCTGGAACAGTTCGCCGAAGCCTGCGGCGTCAACATCGCCACCCTGCTCGCCAACGCCCGCACCGACGAACTGCTCGGCGAGTCCCAACGCCTCGCCGCCGAACTCCAGGCCCGCTCCGAGGAGTTGCAGCGAGGTCAGGAGGAGCTGCGGCGCTCCAACGCCGAACTCGCCGAACAGGCCGCGCTGCTCGCCGAACGCAACCACGACATCGAGGCGAAGAACCTGGAGATCGAACAGGGTCGGAAGGAGCTGGAGGAACGGGCACGGCAGTTGAGCCTCGCCTCGATCTACAAGTCCGAGTTCCTCGCCAACATGAGCCACGAACTGCGCACCCCGCTCAACAGCCTGCTCATCCTCGCCCAACTGCTCGCCCAGAACGCGACCGGCAACCTCACCTCCAAACAGGTCGAGTACGCGGGCGTCATCCACTCCGCCGGCTCCGACCTGCTCCAACTCATCAACGACATCCTCGACCTGTCCAAGGTCGAGGCCGGCAAGATGGAGCTGAGCCCCGAACCCTTCGCCGTCCGCGAGCTGCTGGCCTACGTCGAATCCGCGTTCAAGCCGCTCGCCGACCAGCAGGGCCTCGCCTTCCGGATCGCCGTCGACGACCGGGTCCCGGCCGAACTCGTCACCGACCAGGCCCGGTTGCGTCAGGTGCTGCGCAACCTGCTGTCCAACGCGATCAAATTCACCGACACCGGCCGGGTCGAGCTGCGCATCGACCACGCGACCGGCCCGCAACTGCCCGCCGAACTCGGCCCGGCGGAGGCCGCCGTCGCCTTCCACGTCGAGGACACCGGCATCGGCATCGACCCCGCCCACCTGGACACCATCTTCGGCGCCTTCCAGCAGGAGGACGGCACCACCGGCCGCCGCTACGGCGGAACCGGACTCGGCCTCTCCATCAGCCGCGAACTCGCCCGCCTGCTCGGCGGCGCCCTCACCGTCCGCTCCACCGCGGGCCGGGGCAGCTGCTTCAGCCTCTACCTGCCGCTCGCCGCCCGCGAACGACCCGCCGCCGCAGCGGCCGAATCCCGCGTCCTGGTGGTCGAGCCCGACCCGCCCGCCCTCCTCACCCACCTCGTCCGGGACGCCGTCGACCCGCCCGGCGGGACCGACCCCGCGGTCCGGGTCCGCAGCGAGGGCGACGAACCGGCCCTCCGCGTCGCCCTCGCCGACGGCCCCTACCGCTGCGCCGTCCTCGACCTCACCCGCTCCGGCGACCTCGCCCCCGTGCTGATCGCCGGCCTCGCCGAGGGCACACCCGTCCTCGGCTACCGGGGCGACGGCCCGGCCGGCGCCGCCGGGCTGCTCGGCGGAGGGCTGGAACTACCCTCCGGGCTGGACGAGTTGCGCGGGCGACTGATCGCGCTGTTCGGCGGCCGCGGGCCTGCCGCGGCCGATGGCGAGTCCGATGTCGGCGCAGGCGAACCGCTCGCCGGACGCACCGTCCTGATCGTCGACGACGACGTCCGCAACGTCTTCGCCCTCGCCGCCGCCCTCGAACAGCGCGGCCTGATCGTCCTGCACGCCGCCGACGGCCGCGCCGGACTCGACGAACTGCGCGCGCACCCCGAGACCGACCTCGTGCTGATGGACGTCATGATGCCCGGCCTGGACGGCTACGCCACCATCGCCGCCATCCGGGCGGACGAGCGCTTCGCCCGGCTCCCGGTCGTCGCCGTCACCGCCAAGGCGATGCCCGGCGACGACACCAAGAGCCTCGCCGCCGGCGCCGACGACCACGTCAGCAAGCCCGTCGACACCCGCCAGTTGATGGAGCGGATGCGGCACTGGCTGGACGCGGCATGACCACCGACCCGCAGGAGAGCCCCCTGGGTAGCGGGGCGGATGCTGGCGGCTTGGGGGAGGGGGTGGGTGGGCGTGCGGATTCCCCTGGTGGTGGCCGGTCGGCGGACAGCCGGGACGATTCCGCTGGTGGTGGCCAGCCGGGGGCCGGCCGGGAGGACGGGACGGGTGCCGCCGAGAGCGACGCGGCCGTCGCCCGGCACCTGGCGGGGACCGTCCGCCGGCTCCAGCAGGCCGCCAATCGGATGCGCGCCGAGGAGGGCACCCGGGCACTGGTCGACCTCGCCACCGGCATGCTCGCCGAGCGGCTGGCCGTGCCGCCCGTCGAGGCCGCCGCCCGCCTGGCCCGGCTGGCCCGGGAAGCGGGGGTGTCGGCCACCACGCTGGCCGCCGACATCGTCGGTCGGTCGGCCGGCGAGACCGCGACCGAGCCGGTCACATCAGGTACGGGGGCTGAGGGTGAGCGGTCCGGGCGGTCCGAGCCCGCGCCGCCGCTGCGGCCGTCCGCACCGGCATCGGAAGGCTCATCACCCGCGCCGCCGCCGGGACTGCCCGGGCACAGCGCTCCGTCACCGACGCCGGCCGGCGTGGCCGAGGGGACCCCCACCCGGCCGGATTCTCCGCCGGGCGGCTCGTCCACCGTCCCGTCGGCGGCCCCGCTCGGCACCCCGGCCGCCGACCCACAGGGTGCTCTGCCCGAGGCGGCGCCTGCGGTCCCGCCCGCTGCCCCGGCTGGCGCGCCGTCGGGCGTCGCGCCCACTTCCCCGAGTGCCGTACCACCCGGGGCACCGGCCGCTGACTCGCCTGGTGCCTCGACCACCGACCCAGCGGAAGGTCAGCCCACGGCATCGCCCGCTGTCCCGGCTGCGGTTCCGCCCGGCGCTTCGTCGGGTGCCGAGTCCACGCCCCTGCCCGGCGCTCCGGCCGCTGAGCCGCCTTGTGCCCCGACGGTCGTCCCCCCGGAGGCCCCGAACACGGCACCGGGTGCGTCACCCGCCGCCCCGTCCGCCGTCCCGCCCGGTATGCCGCCCGCTGCCCCGGTTGCGGGCCCGCCCGGCGTGCCGCCAGGTGCCGAGTCCGCTGCCCCGCCCGGTGCCTCGGCGACCGCCGCGCCGAGTGCGTCGCCCGCTGTCCCCGCCGCGGTTCCGCCCGGTGCGCCGCCAGATGCCGGGTCCACGGTGGTGCCCGGTACCTCGCCCGCTGCTCCGGCTGCGGTCCCGCCCGGCGTGCCGCCAGGTGCCGAGTCCGTTGCCCCGCCCGGTGCCTCGGTGACCGCCTCGCCGAGTGCGTCGCCCGTTGTCCCGGCTGCGGTCCCGCCCAGCGCGCCGCCAGCTGCCACGTCCACGGTCGCGTCCGGTACCTCGCCGACCGCCCCGCCCACCGCCCTGCCCGGCACCCCGCCCACAGCCCCGCCCACCGCCCTGCCCGGCACCCCGCCCACAGCCCCGCCCACCGTCCCACCCCGTACCCCGCCCCCCACTCCGCCGCCTCCCGGCCTCGCGCTCGCCGTGCCCGGGCGGGCGATCGCCGCCGTGGGCGACCTGGCGAGTGCCGTCGAGGCCGTGCTCCGGCAGGGCGTCGCGCCGCCGGGGGCCCACGCCGTCCTCGTCTGGCAGCGGCTGCCCGCCGGTGCCCTCGCCCTCGCCGCCCAGGCCGGGCTGTCCGCCGACGAGGCCGAGGCGTGGAGCCGGGTGCCGCCCGGCGTCGCGACCCCCGCGTGGGAGGCCGTGGCCACCGGCGCCGAGCACTGGCCCGACGGCGGGATCGCGCCCGGCGCCTCCGTCGGCGGGCCGGACACGCCCCGGGCCGTCCTCCCGCTGCTCGACGCCGGTCGCCGCCAGGGCGCGCTCGAGGTGCTCTGGCCCGACCCGCCGCCCGCCCTCACCGCGCCGCAGCGCCGTCGGCTCCGCGCCCTCGCCGACCTCTGCGCCACCGTCCTCGGCCGTCCCGACGACCCCGTCCCGCCGGAGCGGCAGGCCGAGCTGCTCGACGGTCTGCTCACCCCCGCCCTGCTGCTCGAACCGGTCCTGCGGGACGGGCGGGCCGTCGACTTCACCATCCTCCGCACCAGCGCGCGGTTCCAGGACCCGCTCGGCCGCCCCCGCAGCGGGCTCGACGGCACCTCCCTGCTGGAGGCCTACCCGGTGGCCTGCGCGACCGGCCTGCTCGCGCCGTTGCTGCGGGCCCACGAAACCGGTGAAGCCCGGTCCGGCGAGCGGCTGCGCCCGGTCTTCCAGAGCGGCGGGATCGCCCTGCCCACCTCCCTCCGGCTCGCCGTCGCCCCGCTCGGCGGCCGGCTCCTGGTCAGCTGGCAGCTGGACGCCGACCAGCCCACCGAGTCCGACCAGACGGCCCTGCTGCGCCAGGCCCAGCGGCTGGCCCGGGTCGCCGGGTTCGAGGAACGCCCCGGCACGGCTCCCGGAACCGGCCGGATCCTCTGGAACGAGGGCCTGACCGAGCTGTTCGGCCTGCCCCCCGACGCCCCCGCCGTCCCGCTGGCCCGGCTCGCCCGGCACGTCCACCCGGACGACGAACCGGCCGTGCGGCGGCTGGTGGACACCGTCCAGTTCCGCCGCCGCGCCGCCTCCGCCGTGTTCCGGCTGCTCCGCCCGGACGGCACACAGCGCTACACCCGGGTGGTGGCCGAGCCGGTGCTGGCCGAGGACGGCGGTCTGAGTGGGGTGCGCGGCGCCTACCACGACGTGTCGGCGCAGCACTGGACGGAGGTCGCGCTCGGGGCCACCCGGGAGCGGCTGGCCGACAGCGAGCAGGAGGCGGCCGAACGCGAGCGGCTGGCGTTGCGGCTCCAGCGGGCGATCCTGCCGTCCGCTCCGCCGCCGCTCGGCGCCACCGGCCTGCGCGCCGCCGTCCGCTACCGGCCCGCCGCCAAGCGGGACCGGGTCGGCGGCGACTGGTACGACGTGCTGGACCTGCCCGGCGGCCAGGTGCTGCTGGCGGTCGGCGACGTGGCCGGCCACGGGGTCGGCGCGGCCACCGGCATGGTCGGGCTGCGCCACGCGCTGCGCGGCCTCGCGGTCACCGGCGCGGGCCCGGGCCGGCTGCTGTGGTGGCTCAACACCGTCGCCGTGCGCGAGCCGGAGCAGGTGACCGCGACGGCCGTCTGCGTGCTCCTCACCCCGGCCGACGGCGGGCTGCGCTGGGCCCGGGCCGGTCACCTGCCGCCGATCAGGCTCGCCCCGGACGGGGCCGAGGTGCTGCCGATGCCGCACGGGGTCCTGCTCGGCGCGCTGGCGGACGCCGAGTACGAGGAGGCCACCGCCCGGCTCGGCCCGGAGGACGTCCTGCTGCTCTACACCGACGGGCTGGTCGAGCGCCGGGACCGCTCGGTCGAGGAGTCGGTCGACCACCTGATCCGCGCCGCCGGTCCGCCCGGCCCGGACCTGGAGCGGTACCTGGACCTGCTGCTGGAGCTCAGTCCGGCCGACACGGACGACGACACCTGCCTGGTCGCCGTCCGGATCGAGTGAACCGGCGCGCGCGGACACGGCTTCGCCCCGACCGAGGCCGGGGCGAAGGGGCTGGAGCGAAGGCGCTGGAGCGAAGTGGTCGGGGCGAAGCGGCCGGGCTCAGACGCCGGTCCGCCGCCGCCGGCGGAGGGCGAACGCCCCGCCCGCGAGCGCCAGGGCCGCGCCCGAACCGCCGACGAGCACGGGCGTCGAGGAGGAGGCGGGCGCCGCCTTCCCCGCGGCGCCGTAGCCGCTGGACAAGCCCGTGCTGTCGTAGTCCGAGCCGGGCAGCTTGTCGGCGTAACGCGCCTTGACCAGCTTCTGGTAGTCGCCCAGCGAGACCGACGACCGGCCGTCCAGGCCCTGCCGCGCCTGGTCGTTGAGCGGTTCGACCGTGGTGAGTCGCAGCTGGTACCAGCCGCGGATCTGCGGTTCGGTGAACACCAGGGTCCCCGCCGTGGCCCTGCCCGCGTACGCGGCGTCGCTGTCGCCGTCGCGCACGGCCGCCAGGTGCCACCCGCCGCCCCGGGTGGGGGCGAGCATGACGGTGGCGTTCCGGCCGTTGACCGGGGCGTCCAGCGCGGAGACCAGATGGCTCAGCCGGACCGCCTCGGTGGGGATCGGCAGGGCGGTCCCCGCGACGAAGCCGGGGGTGATCTCGTTCAGCGCCAACGGGTCCTGGACGGTGAACGCGGGTAGGCCCTCGCACGGGTCGGCCTGGTCGGGGAGCGGCTGCACCGCCCCGTCGCCCTGGGGCACCGGGACGCTGAGGAAGCGGCAGACGGTGTCGCGGACGTCGGCCGACTTCACCAGGTCGAGGGCGGCCTGGTAGTCCGGGATGTCGGCCGGGAGCGGGTCCATGGGCGCGGTCGCGTGCGCGGGGCCGGCCACGGACAGCAGCGCGGCCGCGCTCAGCACCGCGAGGGTGGTCAGGCGGGAGAGCCGGGAGCCCGCCCGCGCGCTGGACGTTCTGGTTTCCTGCATGCCGCCTGCCTTAACGGGAGATGCCGATCCGGGAGTGGGTCCACCTGAACGAGCTGTTGTTGACGTAGTCGTCGTAGTTCCACCAGGTGTAGGTGGCGGTGTCCGGCCACGGGTCGGCGACGCCGATGGTGTTGTTCGACGTGTCGAAGCCGTAGACGACGTTCATGTGGCCACCGCCGGACGTCCACCCGATGCGGGCGGCGACCGGCCGGGCCGCCTTGACGTCGGTGTAGATCTGGTTGAACGTGGCCGCGCTGTTCAGGCCCGAACCGGGGTGGCTCATGCCGAGGCTGCTCCAGCCCCGGGCCATGTCGTCGAGCGTGGCGGGCTGGTTGTTGCAGCCGTAGTAGGGATTGGCCCGGGTGCAGAAGTCCGCCTGCGTGCTGCCGTAGCCCTGGAACTTGGCGATCGTCAGCCCGGAGGCGACCCAGCACCACTGGGTCTTCTCCTGCTTGTACATGCCGATGTTGTCCTGCCCCGCCTCGGCGTGGGCCGGACTCGCCACGGCGCCGAGCAACGCCGACGCCATGAGCGCGGCGGCCGCCCTCGTGACCGCGAACGTGGATCTGCCCATCTTCCTGCCTTCCCGCGAAGTGCCATGCGTACTGGGGGATCTGGCAGAGCTATGACAGCACGTGGCAGTGGAATCACACATCGTGTGTATGGAAACCGCACCGGCAAGGGTGAATTGTCATATGTTCAGGCGGTCGCTGTGTAGGTCTCGCGAACCATTCGACATTTTACCAGAATAATGATGGAAAGTCATATCCATTGAAAATATGGAAAATTGACAGCCTGTTCGCTATGTTGGCGTTCATGACCGCGAGTGCTGAATTAATTGTCGAATCCGGCGAATTGCGACTGTGGACCGAGCGGATCGGCGACTCGAACGATCCGGCGGTCCTGCTGGTGATGGGGACCGCCGCACCGGGCATCGGGTGGCCGGACGAGCTGGTGGAGGTGCTGGTCGCCGGCGGCCGCCAGGTCATCCGCTACGACCACCGGGACACCGGCCGGTCCGGCTGCGTGGACTTCGCCACCCGCCCCTACGCGCTGGCGGACCTGGCCGCCGATGCGGCGGCCGTGCTCGACGGCCACGGCGTGGCCGCCGCGCACATCGTGGGGGCCTCTCTGGGCGGCGCGATCGGCCAGTGGCTGGCCGTGCACCGCCCCGAGCGCGTCCTGACCCTGACCGTGATGATGACCGGCCCGATGGGCCACAGCGCGGGCCCGGCGTGGGCGCGCGCCATGGCCGGCCAGGCGCCCGACCCCGGCGACCTGCCGCCACCCGCGGCACGCCTCCTGACGCACCTCGCAGGACGCGCCGCTCTCCCGCAGGGGACGCGCGAGGAGTACGTCACGGCGAACCTGGAGACGTGGCGGGTGCTCAACGGCGAGGTGCTGCCCTTCGACGAGCCTGCCGCCCGCCGCTTCGTGGCGGCCTCCTTCGACCGGACCGGTGACCCCGGCGCGGCCCTCAATCACGACCTGGCCGGACGTCACATGACCGCGGACCGCCTCGTTCCGCTGTCCTCGATCAAGGCCCCGACACTGGTCGTGCACGGTACGGAGGATCCGCTGCGTCCGCTGCCGCACGGCCGTGCCGTCGCCGCGGAAATCCCGCACTCCCGGTTCCGGCCGATTTCCGGCATGGGACACACACTGTTCTCGCCCGGACTTCCCCGGCGGATCGGCGAGATCATCCGCGAGCACACCGCGTAGCGAACGGAACGTCGGGCGGACGCCCGTCAGACCGGTTCGACGCCGAGCCCGCCGTCGGGCCCGCCGCCGTGGTGGCCGTAGTGGTGGCCGTAGTGGCGGGCCTGGGTGAGATAGGAGGAGCGGTAGTGGCCGTCGGGGTGGGCCATCAGCTCCTGGTGGGTGCCCTGTTCGACCAGGCGGCCCTGGTGGAGCACGTGGATGAGGTCGGCTTCGGCGGTGGCGGCCAGGCGGTGGGTGATCAGCACGACGGTCAGGCCCAGGTCGGCCAGGGCGCGGATCCGGGCGAAGGCGGCCACCTCGGCCTTGGCGTCGAGCGCGCTGGTCGGCTCGTCGGCGATGACCAGGTAGGGCCGGCGGCCGTCGGGGCCGGTGGTGGTGGCGCGGTGGTAGGCGCGGGCCATGCCGATCCGCTGCCACTGGCCGCCGGAGAACTGCACGCCGCCGCGGAACCCGCGGGCGGCGAGGGTGTCCCAGCCCTTCTCCTGGGCCTCGACCAGCGGGTGCAGGTCGGCGTGGTCGGCGCCGGCCTTGAGCCGGCCGGGGGCGTCGCCGACCTCCGGGCGGCCGATCAGCACATTGGCGCGCAGGGTGAACGGCCAGCGCTGGAAGTCCTGTTCGAGCAGGGTGACGGAGGCGAACAGCTGGTCGCGGTCGGCCCCGGCGACGTCCACGCCGTCCCAGTGGATCCGGCCGGTGTCCGGCAGGTAGAGCCCGCAGAGCAGCTTGACCAGGGTGGACTTGCCCGAGCCGTTGTCGCCGACCAGTGCGACGACCTTGCCGCGCGGGATCTCCAGCGTGACCCCGTCCAGCGCCTTGGCGCCGCGGCCGGGGTAGCTGAAGGAGACGTCCTCCACCCGCAGCACCTCCGGCCGTTCGGGCAGGTCCGCGCCGCCGGACGGGATGGCCCGGCGTTCGGCCTCCCGCTGCAGGTTGTCCAGGTCCCGGACGAACAGCGCCTCCTCGTAGAGGCCGTTGACCGTGGAGACCAGCTGGGTGACGTCGGCCGCGCCGGTGCGGACGCCCACCACGGCGGTGCCGGCGACCGCCAGGTCCATCCGCCCGTAGTGCACCAGCAGGCCGAGCAGCGCGAAGGTCGCGCCGGTGGCGAGCCCGGACAGCACCGAGGCCAGCAGTGAGGTGCCCGCGCCGGCCCGGGCCAGCCGGTTCTGCTCCTGCTCGGAGGCGCGCGCCATCTCCCGGTAGTGGCCGAGGACGAACGGCCCGACCGCGTGCACCCGGACCTCGGGCGCCGCGTTCGGCTGGGAGACCACCTGGGCGAGCAGCGAGGAGGCCCGGTGGTGCTGGAGCCAGGCCATCAGCGAGCCGTAGCGCCGGCGCGCCGAGCGCACCGCGCCCCAGCCCTTCGGTGCGGCGATCAGCACGAGCATCGGCAGCAGGACGGGGTCCAGGCTGAGCAGGACCCCGCCGGCCGCGACCATGCTCAGCAGCGAGGCCAGCACCAGCACGCCCTGGTTGATCAGGCGCCGGACGGCGGCGGTGCCGAAGCGCGCCGACTCCAGCAGCCGGCTGAACTCCGGGTCCTCCAGGGCGGCGAGTTCGACCCGGGCGGTGCGCCGCAGGTAGGCGTCGGTGGCGGCGCGTTCGGTCTTGGGCTCCAGCCGCGCGGACGCCCAGGTGGAGAGCACGCCCATGACGGCGGAGAACGCGGCGGCGGCGCCGATGGCGAGGACGGCCGGGAGCGCGGCGCGCAGCGACTGGTCGGCGCGGCCGGCGGTGAACAGCGAGCCGAGGGCCTGGTTGGTGGCGAGCAGGCCGAACGCGGTGGCGGCCGCGCGGCCGAGCTCGGCGGCGGCGACCACGACCAGCGCGGCGCGGTCGGCCTGCCAGGCGAGGACGACCGCGGTGCGCAGCAGCCCGGGGATCTGCCGGGCGACGGTCAGGAAGCCGACCCGGAGCATGGTCTGCTCGTGGTCGTCGAAGTTGTAGTCGTAGCGCAGCGATCCGCCGAACAGGAACTGCTCGCTGGGGGACCCGGCCGGTTCGGCCGGCTCGGTGGGGTGACGGGCGGCCACGTGGTCTCCTGCCTCGAAGGGGTGCTCGGACGCAGCGGACCCATCGAGCTTGGTACGTTCGGCGCGCCCGTACCAGGGCGCGCGTTAACCGCCCCGCACCAGGTTCACCCGATCGTGTAATGTATGAAATACAATATTGACTATTACAGGGGGTGCGCGGTGCAGGAACCCACCGTCAGCGAGCTGGTGCGGGCCTGGATCGACGGCTGGATCGTGTCGCGGGGTGCGGGCGACCCGATGGACGAGCCGTGGGGCTGGACGATCGACGTCGGCCAGGAGAACCAGGTGGCCCGGCACGTCCTGCCGGAGCCCACCGAGGCCGAGGTCCGCAAGCTGGTGGCCGCCACCACCGCCCCCGGCACCTGGCTGAAGCTCTTCGCGGACGACGACACCGTCCGTCCCTGGCTCGGCCCGGGCTGGCGGTACGATCTGCCCGGCTACCTGATGACCGTCCCGCTCGCCGCCGAGCGCCCGGAGGTGCCGGACGGCTACACCCTCACCTCCTGGCGGCGCGGAGGCGTGGTCCGGGTGCTGGTGCGCACCGCGGAGGGCCACTTCGCCGCGCGCGGCCAGCTCGCGGTCACCGGGGCCACCGCCGTCGCCGACCAGATCGCGACCTCTCCCGAGCACCGTCGCCGTGGCTTGGGCGGCCTGGTGATGCGGACCCTGCAGGACATCGCGTACCGCGACGGGGCCACCACCGGCATCCTGGTCGGCACCCCGGACGGCCGGGCGCTCTACACCGCGCTGGGCTGGACCGTCCGCGCCGAGATGGCGAGCCTCTACTACGCGCCGGAGCCGGCGGGCGCCTGAGTCGGGGCCCCGGCAGTCTCAGGGCGCCGGCAGTGCCCGGGCCCGCGCAATGCCCCGGCCCGGACGGGCGTCCGGGCCGGGGCGGCGGTTCAGCACTGGGGCCGCTTGCCGTGGTTGGCGCCGTGCTTGCGGCGGGCCTTCTTCTTCCGGCGTCGCTTCGAGGACATCGAGCCTCCTAGGTGAGCGGGTAGCCCCCCGGGTCGCCCCCCGTCCAAGGTCTCACACCGGCGCCCCGGCGTCGCGCGGTCGGTCGAGCACGGCAGGACGGAGGGTGTGCTCAGCCGAGTGGCAGCTCCAGCACGGCCTCCTCCTCGGCCAGGGAGGTGACGGTGGTGGTGCCGCCCTGCGTGCCGGTGAAGGCGTAGAGCTGGTCGCGGCTGTTGACGACCAGGGCGAGCCGGTGGCCGTCGGGCACGTCGTAGGCGGCCGGCTGGAGCGGCCAGCCGACCGTCCGGGGCGTACCGGCGGTCAGGCCGGTGGCGGTGAACGGCTCATGGGTGATGATCCGGGCGGTGCCGTCCGGGGCCACGTCGAAGAGGTAGGCGACCAGGGTCGCGGCGTCGCCCTCCTCGACCCGGACCGCGAGCCGCACCTTGGCGGCGCCGCGGACCCGGCGGCCGCCCGCCAGCGCGTCGGTGGACCAGACCAGCAGCCGGGCCCGCTCGAACCCGGCCGGCTGGTAGCTCTTGGGGCTGCCGAACCACTCCTTCTGCCCGGTTTCCATGATGGCGTCCATCGCGGTGGCGGCGGTCTCGTAGCCGGCGGTGAACCCGCGGCTCCAGCCCGTGGACGGCTTGTCGGACAGCGCTCCGTCGGCGTCGCCGCCGTTGCCGCTCAGGTACCAGGACTCGCGGCTGATGGTGGCGGCCGACCAGGACTCCAGCGGCTCGCGCCGCGCCGGGACGGTGATCTGCCGGCCGCCGCCGATGGCCGGGACGGTCTTGTAGGTGAACATGACCTGGCTGTTCACCACCGGCCAGTCCGGCACCTCGTTGGCCTTGCCGAACAGGTGGTGGTCGAGCCAGGCGTACGCCTCCAGCGTCGGCGTCAGCGAGCCGACGAAGGGCGCGCCGCTCGGGAAGCCGGTGAAGCCGAGCCCTTCCGGGGCGCCGTGGTCGCCGATCCACAGGTTCAGGTGCTTGGGGACGGTGAGCTTCTCGAAGGTGGCGATCGCCTCGGCGGCCGGGAACAGGCTCTCGTGCCAGGTGTTCGAGTAGAAGGTGGGGACGCCCTTCGCATTGGTGAGGTGGACGTACTTGTCCGGGGAACGATCGGTGCCCCAGTCCACCACCTCCTCCATCTCCTGCCCGAGCCGGAAGTTCTGGAGGATGCGCCAGGTGTCCTCGTCGAACCGCTCCTTCTCCTTGCCCTCCTCGGCTCCGGTGAAGGCGATCAGCAGTTCCACGGCCTTCTCGTGCCGGGTGCCGTGGTCGTAGAGGCTGGTGGCGAGGTTGCCCCAGGTGCTCAGGGCGGCGACGACGGCGACCCGGTTGTCCGCGTCGTGCGCGGCGACCAGCTGGCTGATCCCGGAGCCGTAGGACAGGCCCATGAGCCCGACCTTGCTCGGCGAGAACAGCTCCTCCGCGTGGGTGATCACGGTCGACCCGTCCGCCACGTCGTCCGGTCCGGCGACGCCGATGAACCCGTTGGAGCTGTAGATCTCACCTACCTTGCCGAACCCCCGCGGGGTGTACGCCAGCACGTGGTAGCCGCGTGCCGCCAGCGAGAGGTAGCCGACCATGAACGGCAGCCAGCCGTACGGGTTCCAGCCGGCGGGCACGATCACCACCGGGCGCTGCTCCGTGGTCTGCTGCTTGATCGCGAACGCGGAGAGGGCGACGCCCTCCGCCACGGGAATCCGCGGGAAGGTCACCCCGGCCTGTGCCAGCACGCGGGCCACCAGCTCCCGCAGCTCGTCGGGGAGCGTGCCGGCCGGGGCCGTGCCCTGGAGGGCCGCGAGCAGTGCTCGGGCGACGGCGAGCACCGACGGGTTGACGTCGAGGCCATCGCGCCAGAGGCCGGTGGCCGCGATGTCGTCGAGTGTCGCGTCGGTGATCGAGGGGATCGGCTCTCCGCCGGCAGTAGTCATACGAACCGCCCTTTCGCAGGCAGTCGGGCACCCGGGGAGGGCGCCGTGCGGGCGGGATCATGCTCCGGGGCTGCGGTGCCAAACTGACCGCCGGTCAGCTGTACCCGAACGAGTGAGAAGTCAGACCGGGACCACCGGGCCCGTGCGCCGGCGCCGCCAGAACGGGCTGAGCGGCCAGCGCCGTTCCTGGTCGTAGGTGTGCGCGTGGTTGCGGGCGTAGGCGGTGGCGATCCCGTCCAGGAACGCCGTGTACCCGTCGAGCGCGGCGGCCGTCCGGGCCGGGGCCGCCAGGCAGGCGGCCACCGTCGCACCGGCCCGGGCGCCGGTGTGCAGGGCGGCGAGGATGCCCTGCGAGGAGACCGGGTCGAACGCGAGGGCGGCGTCCCCGGCGGCCAGCCAGCCGGGACCGGCGGCGGGGGAGAGCCGCAGGCCGTGCGCGGGCGCCCAGCGCGGCACGGGTGTCGCGGCGAGGTCGTGGCCCGCCAGCCGGGCGGCCACGTGCCGGGTGCGGGCGAGGCCGCGCCGGAAGCCCTCGGCCGTGCGCAGCGCCGGGTCGGCGAGGTCGGCGTCGGTCAGATGGGCGACCAGCCGCCCGGCCGGCACCGGGGTGGTGTACCACCAGCCGTGCGGCGCGGCCTCGACCACGGTGCGCGCCTCGACGTCCGCCGGGTGCGGCCGGTCGGCCGGGGACCGGCGGTCGCGGAACACGGCGTACGCGGCGACCAGCCGGTCCTGGCGGTGCCGCCGCCCGTACCGGCGGCCGATCACGCAGCGCCGGCCGGTGGCGTCGACCGCCCAGCGGGCCCGCAGCTCCGTCACGGCGCCGCCGCCGCGCTCGCGGACGAGCAGCCGGTCGCCGATCCGGGCCAGCACCGTCGCGTGCCGGGGCTCGGCGCCCGCCGCGACGGCCGCGTCCCGCAGGAAGGCGTCGAAGCGGAGCCGGTCCAGGTGCCAGCCGTGCCCGTACGGGTCGAAGAGGTGGCTCGTGCCGTGCAGGGCCGACGAGCCCCAGGCGGCGTCCACGCCGGTCGAACGGGGGTGGCCGGCGGCCAGCAGGCCGTCCAGCAGCCCGAGGTCGCGCAGCAGCGGGCGGGCGGCGGGCGGCAGGGATTCGCCGATCTTGAACGCGGCCGGGGTTGCGGACGCCGGTCCGGTGGCCGGTGCTTCGACGGTCGGCGGTTCGACGGTCGGCTCCCCGTCGAGCAGCACGACGCGGTGCCCGGCCCGCGCGAGCACGAGCGCCGCGACGGCCCCGGCCGGCCCACCACCCGCCACGGCGGCGTCCACCAGCTCCACCGAACCGCGCGCGGAAGCGCCCACTGGGCCCTCCACCGAGCAGTGCGCCGCGCCGGCTACGGAAGCGCGCGCCGAGCTGTGCGGCGCGCCCGCACCCCCCGCTACCCGCCGACCACCCGTCACCGGGTGGGCCGCAGGCGCTTGACCTTGTCGATGTAGCCCGCCGACACCTCCTCGTCCGGTGCCTCCGCCATGGTGACGGCGGTGGCCAGCGCGGCCTCCCCGAGCACCGGGTCGGCGCCGAGCGGCACGTGCACCGTGACCAGGTTGCGCAGGGCCGGCGGGGCGGGCTCCGGCGCGAAGCTCACCTCCGACTCGACCAGCAGCTCCGCCGGGAGCCGCGGATCGTCCACCGGCCCCGGCCGCCGCTCGACGACCCCGAGCCGGCCGAAGTCCGTCACCATCGCGTTGATCGCGTCCAGGTAGCCCGGCGGCAGCCAGCGCAGCCAGGCCCGCCGGTTCCCGAAGGCGGCCAGCCGCTCCGCGAACGGCCGCGCGGTGTCCATCACCACGGCGTACTCCTCCTCGGCGAGCACGTGGTTGGGCACCCGGGCGGGCCAGAAGGTGGGCAGGTAGGGGTCGTAGTTGCCGAAGCCTGAGAGGTACTCGTAGCCGGAGCGGCAGCTCGCGGTGTCGGTCTGCCAGGGCACCGCCATCCACCGGGTGAGGTCGCCCGGCCCCTGCGCGTACAGCGGGCCGTCGTAGGCGAGTGCGAGCTGCGGGGTGAGCCGGGGACCGTAGGCGGGCCCGGGCAGGTCCGGGACGCGCGGGCGGATCCGGAACGGCCGGTCGTACAGCGTGGTGTGCCGCATCGGCCAGGTGAGTTCGCAGCCGGGGTGGAAGGCGTCGGCGAGGCAGAACGACAGCGCCGCCCGGTCCAGGGTCTCCGGCTGCTCGGCGAGCGGGACCTCGGCGAGGGCGGCGGGCGCCGCCGCCGCCGGATCGAAGTCGGCGGTGAACTGCCCGCGCGCCCAGAGCCTGAGCAGGCGGTACTGGAGCGGCGACAGCGTGACGTGCTGGCGCACGGACTGCGGCGGCACGTTCATCGCGTCGCCGTACACCCCGGGCCACGGCACCGGGGACTGGCCGTCCCGGTCGTAGTCGCGGATGGTCAGCCAGACCTGCCGGCGCAGCTCCCGGTTGACCGGCGAGGGGTCGGCCAGGGCGGCGAGGCGGTCGGGGGCGAGCAGGTCCTCGCGCCCGCCGTGGCCCAGCTGGACGGCCATGCCGCGGTTGACCCACTGCAGGTCGGCGAGGCGGCGCAGGACCGGCAGCACGTCCCGGGTGAAGGACACCTGCGGCGGCTCGGGCAGCAGTCCGGCGGTCACGAAGGCGTCCCGCACCAGGTCGTACATGGTGCGTACGGAGGTGAGTTCGGGCGCGTAGTTCGGTGGCGCGGTGACCACCCAGGCCGGGTCGACCGGGATCGGCCGGCCGTCGATCCGGACCTCGGCGGTCACCGGGCCGTCGGACACGTCGTCGTGCCAGCCGTCGTTGTTGGCGAAGGTGTCGGCGGGGGTGGGCGGTTCGGTGGCGGAGGCGGAGACGCCGCGGCCGCCGAGGAAGATCAGCCGGCCGCTGTCGTCGGTGCGCAGCTCGCCGAGGTAGACCGGCCGGCCCAGGAAGGTGCCGGTGTCGAAGCTGAGCTCGGGACCGCCGGAGCGGTTGCGCCCGCGCACCGACCGCCGTCCGGGGTCGATCACCAGCCGGGCCCGGTCGGCGGCCGGGACCTTGGGGTTGCGCAGGTTGCTGTCCTCCGCCCGGTCCGCCTCCGGGATGTCGAGGGCCAGCTGGAACTGGTACCAGGCGGCCTTGGAGTTGGCGACGTGCACCGTCCAGCGCAGGTCGGCGTTGTCGGCGGTGAGCTCGGCGACCGGCTGGCCGGCCGCGTTGTAGCCGTAGACCCGGAACCGGGCGGCCTGGCGCTTCAGCGCGCCGGTCGCGTCCTTGTGGCTGCCGAACGGCAGCGGGGCCGGCCGGTCGACCTCGGGGCCGAGGACGTACTCGTCCGCGCTGTCGCCGACCCGGGCCACGCCGATCGCCGGGTGCACGGCGGCGCGGACGATCCGGGTGTCCCGGCCGGGCGGCGGGGTGAGCTGCGGGCGGGCGGCGCCGGGTTCGGCCACCGGGATGCCGTTGACGTCGCGGCGCTGCTCGGCGGAGGCCTGGTAGACGGTCCGGCGCGCCTCGGCGATGCTGCCCGCCGGCCGGTGCTCGGCGAGGCAGTGCCACGGGTTGAAGGCCAGGTTCTCGCCGTAGCCGGCCTGGCCGCGGGCGGTGACGTCCTGCCGCCGCAGGGTCAGCCGGGCCACCGTCACCGGCTCGCTCTCCGCCTCCTCCCAGCGCACGGTGGCCCGGTCCAGCGGCATCCGCTCCGGGTCGGCGCGGAACTGGAGGCTCAGGTCGAAGGCGGCCTCCCCGGCCGAAAGCCGGTGCCGCAGGTCGGCGCCCAGGTAGCCGGGGTCCTCGTCGGGCGGCACCGCGTCCGGGTCGGCGGCCGCACACCCGGCGGGCGACAGCCGGTACTTGACGAAGCGGTCGGGGCCGAAGGCGTAGGGCAGCACGCCCCAGTAGGTCGCGGTCAGCACGCTCGCCTCGAACTTCGCCATCGCGTCCAGGACCTCCCGGGTGACCGGGTGCTCGCGCAGGTAGGCCTCGTAGTCGCCGTCGACGACGCCGGCCCGGGTGAACTCGCACATGTCCTGGGCGGTGTCGACGAAGAAGACGTCGTGGTTCTGCAGCAGCAGGTCCTGGGTGCCCGCCTCGGTCTCGCCGGGCAGCAGCTTCGGCCCGGGCACCCCGAACAGCTTGAGGCCGAGGCCGAGCGTGCTGTCGAGGTCGGGTCGGGACGGCACGGTGTCGCTGGAGAAGCGGACCCAGGCGGCCAGCCCGTCGGCCTGCTCGTGGGCCGCCCGCAGGAAGCCGATCCGCAGGTGGGCCGGCAGGTCGGGGTCGACGGTGAGCGTGCCGTGGGCCACCCCGTGCGGCTTGAGGAACACCGGCCGGCGGACCGGGTCCTGGCCGTGGGAGATCCGGCCGCCCTGGGTCAGGCCGACGAACATCGCCCGCAGCGCGCCGGCCGGGTCCTCGGCGCAGCCGGGCAGCGGGGGTGGTCCGGCGGCGTCGCCGGAGGGGGCGGGGGGCGTGTTCATAGGGTGCTCCCGAACGGTGCGTGTTCGTGCGTCTTGCCGGGCGCGGCGGTGCGTCCTCGGTCCAGCGTGGACGAACCTTCCGGGTGCGGCGCGTCGGGGCGGCGCGTCGGAGTACCCCGGCAGCGCGCGGTGGCCCGCATCGCCCAGTACCCCTCGGACCGCGTGCCGACGGGCGTAGGCTCGTCCCGAACCGCAGCGGACCGAAGGGGAGCGTGTCGCGATGCTTGGTTGGTGGATCGTCATCTCGGCCCCGGACCCGCAGCGCCCGGACCGGCCCACGGCCGACACCCGGGGATCGGTGGTCCTCGCCAAGTGGGAGGCCGGCCTCGGCGGCCTGGACTGGCTCAGCGGACTGGTCGAGGCGGGCAAGGCCGAGCAGCTGTCGCACAACGGCTACCCGAACCGCTACACCGCCCGGGCCGGGGACGTGCTGCCGCTGCTCGCCGGGGGGACGGTCCCCGACACGGGGTGGGGCGCCGCGCACCGGCCCCGCGACCTGTACGCCGACCGGATGGCCGTCTGCCCGCCGGACCGGTCGCTCACCATCGAGGCCTGGGACCAGTCCTGACCGGACGCCGCGCCCACCACCCGGGCACTGCCGTCACCGCTTCCCGCCTCACCGCCGCCCGCCTCACCGCTGCCCGCCTCACCGCCGCTCGACGAGCCCGAGCAGCCAGAAGTTGGCGTACCGCCCGGCGGCGGTGACGGTCGGGTCGGCCAGCCGCCCGCCCCGGCCGAGCCGGACCGTCACCTCGTCCAGCGAGACGGACGCGCCGCAGGTGTAGCCGAGCGGCGCGTACGTCTCGTCCGGCCCGCACAGCACGGACACCACCCGCCGGGCGGGCGGGAAGCGCAGCACGATCTGCTGGTGGTCGGCGCGCGCGACCTCCAGGCCGAGCACCAGGTGCGCCCCGCCGACCAGGTACCAGCCGCTCCCGGGCCGGTCCTGCCGCAGTACCCCGGCGAGCACCCGCAACCGGTCGCCGCCGAAGCCGCTGAACCCGGTCACCGCGCCGAGGCCGGTGACCCCGCCGATCCCCTCCAGGGCCTGCTCCGCGGAGCGCTCCGCGCCGCCCTCCCCGCCGTCCGCCGGCTCGGCGGGCGCGACCGCCGCCGTGGCCAGCACGGCCGCGGACACCACCGCCGCGACCGCTCTGAACCGCCGCAACCGCCGCCGCATCGTCCCCCTCGCCACCACCGGATCCCGCCCGCCGCACCGCTCCCCGGGCACACGACCCCGCCATCCGAACACGCCGTGCCCCGAGGCCCCCACCCGCCGTGCCGTCCCGGCCCGTCACTCACCCGCCCGGGCGACACCCGCCCGCAGCCCCCTGACGGCCCGCCGGGCGGACGGCGCGTCCGGTGACGGCTCATGACCGGATCATGCCAGAACAATGTCGGCGGTTGGGAGGCTCGATCCGCACCGGGCCCCGGCGGCCCGGCGCCGTGCAGACCACCGATCCCGATGTCCCGGAGGAAGATCCCCATGAAGCGCATCAAGCGTCTCGCCGCCGCGACGGCCGCCGCCGTGGCCGTGCTCGTCCCGCTGACCGCCGCCCCGGCGAACGCCACCACCTCGGAGGCCACGCACTACGGCATGACCTGGGAGGTCCTCAACTACGGCCCCGACAACACCGTCCAGGTCGGCGGCCCGGGCGGCAGCGCGAGCAACGCCTACTACGGCGACACCGCGCCCTGGGCCTCGCTGCCCGTGCTCTGCCTCAACGTCGACGGCCGGCCCGCGCCGGCCGGGATCAGCCTCGGCTTCTACAACGGCTGGGCCCTCGGGAGCGTGGCGCTCAGCCGCCCGGTGAAGGGCTCCGAGCTGACCAGCCGCGACGCCGCCGACGGCGTCTGCCGGTCGACCTTCGGGCGCAACTGGCGCGAGGCCGAGTTCCACGACGGCCACTTCGGCGCCAACTACGCGGAGACCGGCGGCTGGACCTTCTGGGCCTCCGGCAACCTCCCCAAGGGCGTCCGCTTCTGGACCGCCATCAACGACCAGCGCGCCAACCCCTGGAGCTGACCACCCGGCCGCCGGAGCCCCCACGACCGGAGCCCCCACGACGGCCGGCCCCGCCCATCCCGGGCCGGGGCCGGCCCGTCGGCCGCTCACCAGGGCTCGCCGGCCTCCTGCCAGCGCGCCCGCGCCTCGTGCTCGGCGTCCAGGTGGCCGTCCAGCCGCCAGCGGACCACGTCGTAGTCCGGCAGGTGGCTCCACTCCTCCGCCGCCGTCAGCAGGTACCGCCAGAGCGTGCTGAGCCGGACCATCGACTCCTCGTCCGCCTCCGGGCGCTCCCCGTCCGGGTCGGCGGCCTCCGCCGCGCGCCCGGCGAGCCCGTCGACCAGCTCCCGCGCGCTCCCGGTCAGGGCGGCGACCGTCCGCGCCAGCGACTCGCCGACCCGCTCCGGCTCGCTGCCGGGCGCGGGCGCCGCCGTGCGGACCAGGGCGATCCGCCGGTCGATGAAACCGGCCAGGCCGTCGATGTCCTCCGCGGTGATGTCGGCGGTGTAGCGCAGCGCCGACCGGTGGGTGTCCGTCATGGTGCTGTCCCCTCCCTCGGTCGATTTCCCTCGGCCGGGCCGGACCGACGGAGCGTCGGATCCGGTCCGGAGCCTCGGATATCGCACCGGCGAGGGGGTGCCAAACCCGCCCGGGGAGGTCCGCCCCGGGCGCATCCGGGGCGGACGGGGTCACGCCGGCCGGGCCTCCTGCGCGCCCGCCACGTGGTCGCGCTGGTTGTCGGCGCTCAGCACGTCGCCGGAGACCGGGGCCCCGGCCGCCCGGCGCGACGCGCCGACCGCCGGGTCGGCGAAGGAGACGGTGAGCGTGTACGGCGGCGGGCCGACGACGCTGTTGTGCGAATCGGTCGGCGGGACGAGCTTCCGCTGCAGCGCGAAGGGGTCGACGCCCGGGCAGAACGCCTGGGCCGGCAGCGTCACCTCCACCGCCGCACCCAGGTTCGGGTCCACCCGCACACCGCCGTCCGCGGTGCGCGGCACGTCGGGATCCACCGTGACCGGGAGGCCGTACGCCCCGCCGACCAGCCCGTCCGGGCCCTCGATCTCCACCGCCACGCCCTGCGCCCCCAGCGGCGGGGCCAGGTCCAGCGGGACCCGGCCACGGCCTGGCCCCAGCAGCAGGCTCACCTCGAACCGGCCCGCGTCGGTGGCCGAGGAGCGGGAGAACCCGTAGGAACCGAGGAGGGCCTGCGGACCGGGGACCCCGGTGGGACCCTCGGCCGGCCTGCCGGGCAGCGCGAAGTGGTGGTAGCCGCGCACCCCGCACTTGCTGCCGGCGAACACGCCACCGCCCGGCAGTGCGACGTCCGCGGCGGGCCGGGGCCTGCCGGGCTCGCCGGCGTCCATCGCGGGCAGGTCGGCCGACCTGCCCGACCAGTTCAGCCCCTCGCCGGGCCCCAGCCCGATCACCACCAGCGCGGCGACGACGGCGATCACCAGCCACACCTGCCAGCGCGGCCGGGGCCGGCGCGACCCGCCCGCCCGCGCCGCGCCGGCCGGTCCGGTCGGTCCGGGAGACCAGCGCCGGCCCCCGGGATCCACCGGCGCCTCCTTCCGCCAGCGCGCCGTCAGCATCCGGGTGCGCGCCGTCGGCTCCTTGACGGCGGCGGCGCGCACGAACCGCTCGTCCAGCACCAGCCCGTCCCACGGATCCCGCCCGTCGCCCGCGCCGGCGGCGGACGCGGCGGCAGGCCCGGACCCGGACCCGGACGCGGGACCGGGCCCGGACCCGGGCTCGGGTTCGTCGGAGGGACGCGGACGGGGGTCATCGGCTATCGGCACCGCGCCAGTATGCCGGGCCCCGCCGACACCCCGACGCCGAGGTCGCCGCGGGGTGGGTGCGGGGTGGGTACGGGCGGGTGCGCCGGATCCCACGTGTACTCACCGAGCGTGCGGGAAAGGCGGTTTCGTCCTGTCGGGCCACGCGATAGCCTGCCCTGGTGATCAGGGGAGCGGACGCCGCGACAGGCCACAGGAACCAGGATGACGGCGACGGCGGGGAGGACTGGAGCAGCACGCGCGCCTGGGTCGAGCGGGGGCTCGGCCCGGCGGAGCACCTCACCGACGCCGAACCGCTGCGCGGCGGCTGGACCTCGCGGATGCGCCGGCTGAGCGTCGCCGGGCCGTCCGGTCCGCGCGCGCTGGTCCTGCGCTCCTTCGTCAAACCGTTCTTCCTCCGGCACGCCGAGGGCCTGCTGTCCCGGGAGGCCGCGATCCTGCGACTGCTCGCCGGGACGGACGTCCCCGCCGCCACGCTCGTCGACGTGGACGCCACCGCCCGGCACTGCGACCACCCGTCCCTGCTGATGACGCTGCTCCCCGGGACCGTCCGGCTGGACGACGCCGGCGCGGACCGGCGCGCGGACCTGCTGGCCGCCCAACTGCTGCGCATCCACCGGACCGAGGTGACGGCGGCGACCAGGCCGCGCGACTACCAGGCCTGGACCGCCCCGGAGCGGGTCGCGGTGCCCGCGGCCACCGGTCGGCCCGAGCTCTGGCGGCGGGCGGTGGACGCCATCCGCCGCGAGCCGCCGGAGTACGCCGGGACCTTCCTGCACCGGGACTTCCACCCCGGCAACGTGCTCTTCGAAGGCGGACGCGACGCAGCAGGTCGCGGCGATGACGACGGGCTGCGGATCAGCGGGGTCGTCGACTGGGTGGAGACCTCCTGGGGACCGGCCGACCTCGACGTGGCCCACTGCTCGACGGCGCTCGCCCTGCTGCACGGCGTGCCGCTCGGCCTCGGCTTCGCCGACCGCTACCTCGGGGCCGGCGGCACCCTCGCCGCGGCCGGCCCGGCCCACCTGTACTGGCGCCTCCTCGACGCCCTGGCCTTCGCCCCCGACGCCGAGAAGGTCGCCGGGCCCTGGCGCGAGCTGGGCCGCACCGACCTGACCCCGGCCCTGCTGACCGCCCGCCTGGAGGACTACCTGCAAGCCCTGTTCGACCGGTACGCCTGACCGATCGTCGGTGGCGCCGGCCCCCGGAGGCCGGGCTCAGGGCCGGGTGAAGGTCAGATGGGTGACCCCGCTCGGGCTGCTCACCGCCTCGGTCCTGAACCGCTGTTCCAGCCCTTCGAGGCCGTCCCACAGCCGCACCCCGCGGCCGAGCACGATCGGGACCACCACCACGTGCAGGTGGTCGACCAGGTCCGCGGCGAGGAACGCGCGGATCGTGCTCGGCCCGCCGCCGATCCGGACGTCCAGCCCGCCCGCGGCCTCCCGGGCCCGGGCGAGCACCTCGTTCGGCGTGCCGTCGACGAAGTGGAAGGTGGTGCCGCCCGCCATCTCGACCGTCGGCCGGGGGTGGTGGGTCAGCACGAAGACCGGCGTGTGGAACACCGGGTCCGGCCCCCACCAGCCGTTCCACTCGTGGTCCTGCCAGGGGCCGCGCTGCGGGCCGAACTTGTTCCGCCCCATGATCTCGGCGCCGATCCCGTCGCCCCAGGCGCTCGCCATGGCGTCGTCCACGCCGGTGTCGCCGCCCTCCCCACCTTGCATCCGGCGGAAGGTCCGGGTCCGGAAGAACCAGCTGTGCAGCCGCTCGCCCGCATGGCCGAACGGTGCCTCCAGGCTCTGGCCCTCGCCGGTTCCGTAGCCGTCGAGCGAGACCGAGAAGTTGTGGACGCGTACCAGGGACACGGGGGCACCTCGGGTGATCGGCGTTCCTCCGGGGCGGCGGCGGGGCCGGGCCCGGCTCGGGCCGACTCTATCCGCGCCGGGCCGACGACGCCTTCCGGCGGCACCGGCCCGCGGCCGCCGTCGGCACCCACGGCACCCGTAGGGCCCTCAGCGCCGGAACCACCCGAGGAACGCGGCCCACCAGCCGCGCCGCCGTCCCGACGGGCTCGCGGGGGCCGCCTCGCCGAGCGCCCCGGCCCCGTCACCCTCGCCCGAGCTCGCGCCCGCGTTCGCGCCGTCCCCCGCCGTCACCGCCGCGGCCACCACCGCAGCAGCCGCCGCGGCCACCGGGACCGGCTCGGCGGCCGGCGGCCCCGACGGGGCGGGGGCCTGCTCCGCCACCTCCGGCTCCACCGGGGTGAACTCGACCGGCAGCTCGACCAGGTGCCGCGACAACCAGGCCGAGGACCAGGTCAGCTCCTCCTCCGGAACGGCGAGCCGGAGGTCCGGCAGCAGGGTGAGCAGGCGGTCGATGCCGCTCTCCGCGATGGCCCGGCCGATGTCCTGGCCGGGGCACTCGTGCGGGCCGCTGCCGAAGGACAGGTGGGAGCGGTTGCCGTGGAGCGGCTTGGCCAGGTCGGGGCGGACGACCGGGTCGACGTTCCCGGCGGCGAGGCCGAGCAGCAGCATGTCGCCCGCCTTGATCCGCCGGCCGCCGAGCACCGTCTCGCCGGTGGCCCACCGGCCGGCGATCAGCAGCATCGGCGTGGAGTCCCAGAGCACCTGGTCGAGCGCGTCCGGCACGGTCATGTGACCGCCGGACAGGTGGGCCCGGAACCGGTCGTCGGTGAGGATCATCTTCAGCGTGTCGGCGATCAGGTTGACGGTGGTCTCGTTCGCGGCCAGCAGCACCACCCGCAGGTGCTCCAGCACCTCCTGGTCGGTGAGTCCGGCGTCGTGCGCCATCAGCCGCGAGCACAGGTCGGGGCCGGGGTCGGTGCGCTTGCGCTCGACCATCCGCCCCAGCGAGGCCACCACGTGGTCGTTGCTGGCGATCGCCGTGTCCGTCCCCTTCATGAGGTCCCGGGCGGCCTCGACCAGGCGCGGACCGTACTCCTCGGGCATGCCGACCAGCTGGGTCAGCACCAGCATCGGCAGGTGCTCGGCGAACTGGCTCACCAGGTCGGCCCGGCCCGTCGCGCCGAACCGCGCGACCAGCTCCGCGGTGTACCGGTTGACGAAGCGCCGGGTGCCGCGCCGGTCGGTGCCGTCCAGGCCGTCGGTGACGGCCCCGCGCAGCCGCCGGTGCTCCGCGCCGTCCGCGAACACGCAGAGCGGCTGCCAGGCGATGACCGGCATCAGCGGCGAGTCGGCGGCGACCCGGCCCTCCTGGAACGCCGTCCAGCGGCGCGAGTCCCGGGAGAAGCGCGAGGGGGTGCGCATCACGGTGAGGTTCGCGGAGTGGCCGAGCACCAGCCAGGCCGGGAGGTCGCCGTGCAGCAGGACGGGCGCGACCTCGCCGTACTCGGCGCGCAGCCGCTCGTACAGGCCGGCCGGGTCGGCCTCGGCCTCGGGGCCGTACAGCCGCCGGAGCCCCTCGACGGGCAGTTCGTCGAGCCCGGGCTCCGCGGCCGCCAGGTCCGCGGCGGACGCGGACGCGGCTCCGGGCTCGCCGGACCGGGCCGCCGGGAGGTCGGCCGGCCCGCCGGCCTGGTGGGCGGGGCAGCCGGCCGGTGGGACGAGGGCGGCGTCGTCGCGGAACGGGGTGGTCACAGTGTCTCCGGAGGTCATCGGCGGTCGCGGCGGCGGAAAAGCGGGCGGGACAGCGGGGGACGGGCGGGTTCAGCGCGCCGACGGCCCCGCGAGGTCGTACAGGTAGTGCATGAGGGCGAGCAGCACGTCCCGCCCGGACTCCCGGACCCGGGCGTCGCAGGCGACGATCGGGACCTCGGGCGGCAGGTCGAGGGCCAGCCGCAGCTCGTCGTCCGGGTAGTCGGGCGACCCGGGGAAGACGTTGGCGGCGACGACGAACGGCACGCCGCGGTCCTCCAGCCGCCCGATCACGTCGAAGCTGACCTCCAGCCGGCGGGTGTCGACCAGCACGACGGCGCCGAGCGCGCCCTCGAACAGCCCGTTCCAGAGGAACCAGAACCGCTCCTGTCCGGGGGTGCCGAACAGGTAGAGCACCAGTTCGTGGCTGATGCTGATCCGGCCGAAGTCCATGGCGACCGTGGTCTCGGACTTCCGCTCGATCCCGGCCAGGTCGTCGACGTCCGCCCCGGCCTGGGTCATCGTCTCCTCGGTGGTCAGCGGGCGGATCTCGCTGACCGAGCCGACCAGGGTCGTCTTGCCGACGCCGAAACCGCCGACGATCACCACCTTGACCGCGGCGGTGGCCGAGTCCGGCAGCAGATCCTGGTCGGACGGCCCCAGCACCGGGTCAGAGCCGTTGAAGTCCATGCATCACCGCCTCCAACAGGGCACGGTCGGGGAGAAGGGCGGCCGGGACGGAGGCGCGTGCCTCGACCTGTTCGTCGGCCACGAGGTCCGCCAGCAGCACGGTGACCGCGCTGACCGGCAGCCGCAGGTAGGCGGAGATCTCGGCGACGGACAGCGGCGACCCGCACAGCTGCAGGATCGCCGCGTGCTCCGGCGGCATCGAGGGGGTGGGTTCCACCCGGGCGACGATCAGCGTGACCAGGTCCAGCGCGGCCCGTCCGGCCGGCTGGGGGTGGCCGCGGGTGATCACGTAGAGGCGTTCCGGGGCCTCGTCGCCCCAGTCCCGGCCGGCTGTGCTCATGCGACGGGCTCGCCCCTTCGGGGAGGCGTACTGAGGTGCTCGCCGATCCGGGCGACCAGGTCGCGCATCCGCTGGCCCATCAGCCCGGCGTCCACTCCCTCGTCGGCGAGCACCGCGAGGAAGGCCCGGGCGCCGGCCGCCATCAGGTAGAAGAACCCGCCGCCCACCTCGATCACCACCAGCCGCATCCGGCCGTCGCCGTGCGGGAACTCGTGGCCCACCGCCGCGGCCAGGCTCTGCAGACCGGCGCAGGCGGCGGCCAGCCGGTCGGCGGCGTCGGTCTCGGTACCGTGCTGGGCCATCCGCAGGCCGTCGGCGGAGAGCACGATGACGTTCCGGACGAGCGGGACCTCGTCCGCCAGCTGCTTGAGCAGCCAGTCCATGTTGCTCCGTGGCTGAATCACCGCTCGTCCTTCCCCGTCGACTCTCCGCTGTGGTGGTCCGTGGCCGTCCCGTCGGACGGCGCGGTGCCGTTCACGCCCTCGGTGAAGGCGGCCAGCCAGAGGCCGGGTTCCACCGCCTTCGGCGCGTCCGGGCCCGGGGCGGGCGCCGGGGCCGGACCGCGGCCGTTCACCGGCCCGCCGGTGCTCCCGCCGTACCCGCTGCTCCCGCCGGCGCCGCCGTTCACGGGGGTGCCGTTCCCCGGGACGCCGTTCACGGGCGTGCCGTACGCGGGGGTGCCGTTCGACCGGGGGGCCGGTGAGCGCGTGGTCGAGGCGACGCCGATCCGTGACGGCGCGGCGTGCCGCCGCCGTCGTGGCAGACCGTTGGCGGTCCGCTCGGTCACCACCGGGACCTCGTCCCCGCCGGAGCGGGCCGCAGACCGTGCCGCGAGCGGCCCGGGCAGCGAGCCGGACAGCGGCCGCCGGGGCGGCGGCGAGGTGTGCGGCCGGCGGTCGTCCACCACGACCGGCCCGGACGAGCCGGTGACGCCGATGCCGTGCGCGCGGCCGGTGGCCGGGGCGGTGGTGATCAGCTCCTGCGGCACGACCAGCACGGCCCGCACCCCGCCGTAGGCCGAGTGCCGCAGCGACACCTGGAAGCCGTACGCCTTCGAGAGCCGCCCCACCACCGCCAGGCCGAGGCGCGGGGTCTCGCCGAGGTCGTTGAGGTCGATGCCGGCCTGGGCCTCCCGGAGCATCCGCTCGGCCCGGGCCCGGCCCTCCTCGCTCAGGCTGAGCCCGCCGTCCTCGATCTCGATCGCGATGCCGGTCTGCACCTCGACGGCGGTCAGGTGCACGCTGGTGTGCGGCGGGGAGTAGCGGGTGGCGTTGTCCAGGAGTTCGGCCACCGCGTGGATGAGCGGTTCGACGGCCGGGCCGATCACCGCGACCTCGGAGACCGGGTGCAGTTCGACCCGCTGGAAGTCGAGGATGCGGGACATGCCGCCGCGCAGCACGCTGTACAGCGGCACCGCCTTGTTCCACTGGCGGCCGGGACGGGCGCCGCCGAGCACCGCGATGCTGTCGGCGAGCCGGCCGATCAGGGCGTTGCCGTGGTCGAGCAGCAGCAGGTCGTCGAAGACGGCGGGGTCGTTGCCGTGCAGGTGCTCCATGCTGCGCAGCTCGGCGGCCTGTCGGTGGACGATCGCCTGGACGCGGCGCGCGATGTTCACGAAGGAGCGCTGGGCGGACTCGCGCATCACCTCCTCGTTGTCGACGGTCTCCAGCACGGCCCGCAGCAGCGTCTGCTGCGCGGCCCGGAACTCGGCGCCGACGGTGACGTCCTGCAGCCGGTAGGCGTCGATGACGTCGTCGAGGCCCTCGCCGCGGGAGAGCCGGGCCATGGCCGCGGGCAGGACCGACTTGGCGAGCCGGAGGTACTCGGCCTCCTGCCGGGTCAGCCGGCGGATCAGCTCGCTCTCACGCTGGACCGACCACGCGCGCAGGGCCTCGGTGGCCCGGCCCCGGCGGGCCGCCTCGACGGCGACCAGGACCACCGCCACGGTGCCGACCGCCGCGCACAGGGCCACCCGGCCCCGGGCTCCGGGGGAGGCCGTGGACACCAGGACGGCGGCGACGGCGGCCGTCACGACGGTGGGCAGGAGCCAGACGAGCACGGGGGCGGAGCGCCGGCGTCCGGGTGGCGAACCAGCACCAAGCATTCAGCATCCTCAAACGATCGGAAGAGTAGGGGACAGGACGGGACCGGGCCTTTCAGGGCCTCTCGGGGCCGGGAAGCGGCGGCGCGGACGGGCTCCGCGCCCGCGACCGGGGCGGTGTTGGCACCAGGTTTACCGTGCCCGGCGCCCGCCGAACCGGAGCCCGCGCGCAGTTCGCCAATGCGAGCGGACTACGGGTGAACTTGCCACGAGCACGGGCCAGTTCGTGCTAAGGCCCGGGTCGGATGGTCCGGCTGTCCGGCTGTCCGGCACCGGAAACGCCGAACGGGGGCGGAATCGATCGATTCCGCCCCCGTTCGGGCCCTGCGTCGGGATGTCCTACGCGGACGGGTCCCAGGCGAAGAGCCGCTCGAAGACGCGCCGGTCGCCGCCGATCTCCACGGAGTCCAGCGACGTGCGGCCGTAGAAGAACAGCACCAGCTCGGCGGCCGTGCCCCGGGCGGAGACGTCCGGCTCGCCGTCGCCCGCGTCGGCGGCGGTGAGCGGGCTGATCAGGGCGCCGTCGGCGTCGAGCCGCACGCGCCAGGAGTGGCCCTCCGCGCTGTAGTACTCGACGACGGCGGGCTCGTGCGGCCAGGCGGAGGTCGTCGAGCAGCAGGTGTACAGGAAGTCGCCCACACCATCGAGCGCGACGTCGGTCGGCAGCTCGGCCGGGGCGCCCACGGTGAGCTGGGCGTCGTAGGTGTGCACGGAGATCTCCTGAAGCTGGTGCCGGGCGACCACGCCGGAGTTCTGCGGCGACTGCCCGTCACCCCACCACGTCCAGCAGCCGCGGTCCGGCCCGGCCGCCTTCAGCGCGTCCAGCAGCAGCCGGGACGACTCGGCCAGCCACTCCACCAGGACCTCGCGCTCCCGGGGCGCGGCCGGGACGTTCTCCGGCAGGAACCCGGCCGGGGGAGCCTCGGCGGGCCCGGCGGCGACGACGGCCGCCCAACGGCGGCGACTCTGACCGATGTGCTGCGCCAGGTCGAACAAAGTCCAGTCGGGGCAGGTCGGCACCTGCGCGTCGAGGTCGGGCGCGGCGGCGACCACGGCTCGGAAAGCGGTCAACCGCTCGTCGATGAGTCGCAGCCGGTCAGAGAAGTCCAGAGTGTTTTCCACGGCGGTTGTCTACCACGGTGTTCCGATCATCGGACAGTGAATATTCCGGACCGTGCGGCCCCGGGCGACGCGGCGTCAACACCGTGTGGCGTCAACACGCCGACCCGGAGCGCCGGTTGACCCCGTTCCCCGGCCCGTCGGCCGGAAAGCGGCAGGCCGGAGGACGCGTCGCGGAGGGCCGGGCAGGGAACCATGGGGGTACACGCCGACCCCGGGGGGACGGATGTCGAACGGAGTCAGGCCGGCCACAGGACCGGCCGTCCATCTACTGGATCTGGTGGCCACGGCGGCCGGCATCGCCGTGGCGCCCTGTGTGGTGACGGGGTTCGACCTGGGCGGGCCGGCGGGGACGCGGTGGGCCGTGATCCTCGGGACCGCCGCCGTCCTGGTCGCCGTGCACGTCCTGGCGGGCGGGCTGGTCCGCCTGCTGGCCCCGGCGCGGTCCTGCGCGGCCTGTCTCGGGCTGGCCCTGCTGGCACCGCTGCTGCTGGTCGCGGAACCGGTGGCGCTCTGGCTGGCCGTCCGGCTCGGCCACCGGTTCGGCCTGCCCGTCGAGCTGTCCGGTGTCGGCCCGACCGTGGTGGCCGCGCTGGTGGTGATGCTCGTCGGCGTGACGGTGCGCCAGTCGTGGCACCTCCTCGTCGGCCGCGACCCGGGCGGGGACGCGGCGCTCGGCGTCGTCCGGCACCTCCTCGCCGCCGCCGGACTGGGGCTGGCGCTCGCCGTGCTCGACCGCGCCGAGCTCGCGGACGGACCGGGCTGGCGGCAACTGCTCACCCTGCTCGTCCTCGGGGCGGTGCTCGGCCTGAAGTTCACCCGCCTCTCGCTGCCGGGCCACGGCCCGCTGCCCCGGACGGCCGCCGGCCTGGTCGTCGCGACGATCGGCAACACGCTGAAGCTGTGGCTGGTGAGCTGGCTCAGCACCTGGTTCGACCTGCCACTGAGCATCGCCGGATTCGGCACCTTCGTGCTCGCGGCCGTGCTCGTGGCCCTGGTGATGCTGCCCACCTCGGTCGCCCGCCGGCACCCGGAGGACGGCGGGGGACCGTCCCTGCCGGGGGCGATGGCGGAGCCTTACGGCTGGATCCCGCCGGGGTTCTGAGCCGCCGCGTCGGGCTGGTCGGCTGGGGGCCGGTTGCGTCGACGGGATCCGGGGGACTGTCCCGGCCGGGATCAACGGCCGGGATCAACGGCTGAGCCCTACGGCTGAGCCCTACGGCTGAGCCCTACGGCTGGGGCCTTCCGGGCTTCTGATCCGTGGCATCGGGCCGGACCGTCCGGGGGCCGGTCACCTCGGCGCCGAGGGCGGTCACCCGGGCCCGCAGCTCGCGGTCCGCCGTGACGACCAGGCAGGCCCGCCCGGGGTGGGCGGCGAGAGCGGCGGCGACGAGCTCGACGATGAGGTCGTCGCCGTTGCCGGACGCGGTCTCGACCCGCACCTGCGGCGTCGGGGTTACGCCACGGGCGGCACCCTCGACGACCAGGACCACCTCCAGCGGCCCGCTCCGCGCCCAGTCCGGCACCCCGGACCGGCCGTCCACCAGCCCGCCATCCGCCACCGGCGCCAGCCCGTCCCGCAGCCGCTCCGCCGCACCGCGCCGGTCGCGCCACCAGCCGTCCGGCACCGATCCGACGACGTTGGCACCGTCCACGACCAGCAACGGAACACCTTGTGCGGCCACTCCCGCCTCGCTCTCACCCATGACCCGGAAGTCTGTCACGCCGCCACGGCCGGGCCCGCGTTGCCGCAGGCGTCCCGCCGTGAACGTGCCCGCGGGTCCGTCGCTCCCGACACCGGCCGGCCCGCGCGTCTGCCATCCTGCCGCCGACCCCCGCCACCCCGCGCACCGCTCACCCGCCCCGGATCCTCCTGACGCGAGACAGTTGAACGTGTTCAGATTTCGGTTAGGGTGAGACCGATCCGCCCGCCGGAGGACCGTCGGGCGGCGGCGTTCGTGCATCGGGGGCGGGATGAGTGTCGGACACTTCGGGGACTGGTCGGCGGAGTTCGAGGCCGAGCGCGAGCGGCGGGCCGCTCGCGGCGAGCCCGACTGGCGGCGGGGTGCGCGACTGCCCGCCGCCGTCTGGCGCAGCCTCCAGCGGTTCCAGGTCGGTGAGGACGGCGACGGCGGCCACCTGATCGCCAAGGCGGACCGGGCCGGTGACGCCGACTATGCCGCCGCCGTCCGCCTGTTCGTCGCGGAGGAGCAGAACCACGCCCGGCTGCTCGCCGAACTCCTGCGAGCCGGAGGTGTTCCGCTGCTGAGCGGCCACTGGAGCGACCGGGTCTTCGTCGAGGCCCGCCGACTGCTCGGGCTGCGCCTGGAGTTGATGGTGTTGATGGTCGCGGAGCTCATCGCCGTCACCTACTACCGCTGCCTGCGGGACGGCACCGCCGACCCGCTCACCCGCGAGGTGGCGGGCCGGATCCTCGCCGACGAGGAGCGCCACGTGCCGTTCCACATCGACCGCCTGCGCCGTTTCCTGGCCCGACTGCCGGCGCCGCTACGCCCGTTGGCGGTGGCCGGCTGGCGCGGGCTGACCCTGGCCGCCACCGCGTTCGTCGCGGTCGACCACGGGCGCGCGCTGCGCCGCCTCGGGGTTCGGCGCTCGCGCTTCCTGGTGGCCGTCACCCGTGACGCCGCCCGGGTGGGCGCCGAACTGCGCGCCACCCGCGCGGCGCCCGGCCCCGCCGGCCGCCTCCCGCGGTCCGCGGGCCGGCAGGGTGTCCGTCCGGCTGCCCGCTGAGCCGGCTACCCGCGCGGGTCGGGACCGTCCGCGAGCAGGATCCGACGGTCCCGCCAGGCGCGCTCCCACTGCCGGGTCATCGCCGGGTAGACGATCAGATGGCGGAACGGCGCGATGAGCGCCATGTAGAAGCGTCCGAACCGGCCGTTGGGCTTCACCAGGACGGCCATCCGCAGCTCGTATCCGCCGGTGCCGGTCGCCACCCAGCCCAGGTGCATGACGGCGTGGGCGGTCTTGTTGGCCAGCTCGCCGACCTGCTCGTCGGCGAGCCGGTACACGGGCGTCAGCGGCAGGCCGCCGGGCTCGGTGCCGTCGATGGTCTCGTACAGGTCGCGCGGCAGGCGTTCGCGCAGCGAGTGGGCCCGGCCGTCGAGGCCGCTCCCGGGCTCGTCCCAGCCGAGCAGGGTGCCGAGCTTCCAGCGTGCCGCGAACAGGAACCGGGACACCGGGGTCTGCCGGTCGAAGCCGCCACCGGCCCGCATGGCCGCGAGCATCACGGGGAAGTCGTCCGGCCCGGCGCCGGGGGTGCGGAAGGACCACACGTCCTCGGTCCGGAAGTCCCGGGTGATCTCGTGGATCCGCCAGGGCTGGGCAGTGTGGGCTGCGCGCGGAAGTCTCATGACCGATGCCGCCTTTCCGACTCGGGGACACCGTCCGGCGCCCCCGAATGTACGCCTGCGTATATGAGCAGACTAGGCCTCATATACGCAGGCGTACACACGGGTCCGGGGTGAGCTGCGGCACAACCCGCCGCCGTACCACCGTTGCTCCGCCTAACGTTGCTCCGCATGACCCACACCGAGACGGAGATCACCGCCGAGCTGATCCGGGACCTGCTGCACGACCAGCACCCCGACCTGGCCGGCCACCCCGTGACGCTCGGCGCGCGCGGCTGGGACAACCAACTGTGGCGGCTCGGCGACGACCTGGCCGTCCGTCTGCCCTGGGCGACGGGGTCCGCCGACGCGCTGCTGCGCAAGGAGCACGCCGTCCTGCCCGCCCTCGCCCCGGACCTCCCGCTGCCGGTCCCCGTCCCGCAGCGCCTCGGCGAGCCGTCCGAGCGGTTCCCGCGCCCGTGGCTCGTCACCACCTGGGTGCCGGGCGAGCCCGCCGACCGCGCCCCCGCCACGCGCGGAACCGAGGCGGCCGACGCCCTGGCCGCCTTCCTGACGGCCCTGCACCGACCCGCCCCGGCCGACGCGCCCGCCGGCCGGGGCCGCGGCGGGCCGCTCGCCGACTACGCGGAGGGGTTCGCGAAGATGTTCGCCGCGGCCGTCGACACGGGGCAGGTCCCCGACCCGGACGCCGTCCGCGCGGTCTGGGCGGACGCCGCCGCCGCACCCGACTGGACGGGACCGGCGCTGTGGATCCACGCCGACCTGCACCCGGCCAACGTCCTCACCGCCGACGGCACCATCTGCGGCGTGATCGACTTCGGCGACCTCTGCGCGGGCGACCCGGCCTGCGACCTCGCCGCCGCCTGGGTCCTGCTGCCGGACGGTGCCACCGACCGCTTCCACCAGGCCTACCGGCCGACCCCGGACGCCGCCACCCTACGGCGCGCCCGCGGCTGGGCGGTGCTGCGCGCCCTCTCCTGCCTCCTCATCGGCGAGGCCGGCGTCCACGGCCGCCCCGGCGGCAAGCCCACCTGGGGCCCACCGGCTCAGGCCACACTGCGCCGCCTGACCGCCACGGCCGACCGCTGACCGCCCGGCAGCGCGGCGGCGAGGTTCTGTCCGGGCCGGAGCCCGCCACGAACGCGCCTCGTCCTCGATCGATCGTCAACGAAAGAGCAACCGATGCAACCGATCGTCCTGTTCGACCTGGACGGCCTTCTGATCGACTCCGAGCCGATCTGGGACGCGGCGAAGCGGGAAGTGTTCGGTCCGCTCGGTCTGCACCTCACACCGGAGACGCAGGCGGCGACGCGCGGGCTGCGGCAAAGGGACATGGTGGCCTACTGGTTCGATCGGGCCACCATCCAGGCCGACCCCGACGACGTCGAGCAGCAGATCGTGGCCGCCGTGTGCCGCAGGTTGGAGGGAGTGGCGCTGAAACCCGGCGCCGAACACGCCGTCACGACGTGCGCGCGCGCATCGAGGGCGATGGCCGTCGTGTCCTCCTCGCCGGAGTCGGTGATCCGGGCTGCGCTCGCGAGCACCGGCCTCGACGGGTCGTTCGACGCCGTGTTCTCGGCCGAGGACGACGAACACGGCAAGCCCCACCCGGGCGCCTATCTCCGCGCAGCCGCCGCCCTCGGCGCGTCACCCGACGAATGCATCGTGATCGAGGACTCGTTCACCGGCGTCCTCGCCGGCGCGTCAGCCCGGATGACGGTCGTCGCCGTTCCCGAGGCCGCTGATCGCCGTGATCCGCGCTTCGCGATTGCCACGCTGGTCCTGGAGTCCCTCAAGGATCTCGATACCTCGGTCTTCGGCGCGTATGTGTCCGGGGGGAGCCGGGTCGTGGGTTCGGGCCTGCACGGGTGAAGGCCCGAACCCGGCGGTACGGGCCCGGGTCACGCTGCGCCGCGTGACCGGCACGGCCGCTCACCGGCCGTCCGGACCGCCCCCGGAACCGTGCTGACGAACCGTGAGCCTAGGATCGATGGTTCGCAGAGCATCGATCGTCGAGCGTCGGAGGTAGCGGCCATGTCGGACCAGCGGGTTGTCATCGTCACCGGTGGGGGGACCGGCATCGGCGCGGCGACCGCCCGGCTGCTGCGGGCCGAGGGGCACCGGGTGGTGGTCTCCGGGCGGCGGGCCGAGCCGCTGGAGAGCCTCGCGCGGGAGACCGGCGCACTCGCCCACGTGGCCGACACCGCCGACCCGGAGGGCGTCCGGAGCCTCGTGGCGGCGGCCGTCTCCGCCTACGGCCGGCTCGACGGGCTGGTCCTCAACGCCGGGGTCGGCCGGGGCGGTTCGGTGGGCGAGGTGACCCTGGAGGACTGGGAGTTGGTGATGCGGACCAACCTCACCGGTCCCTTCCTCCTGCTCCGCGAGGCGCTCCCGCACCTGCTGGCCGCGCGCGGCGCCGTGGTCGCGGTGGCCTCGGTGTCGGCGCTGCGCAACGGCGTCGGCAACGCCGCCTACGCCACCTCGAAGGCGGCCCTGCTCCAGCTCTGCCGCTCGCTCGCGGTCGACTACGGGCGGCTCGGCCTGCGGGCCAACACGGTCTGCCCGAGCTGGGTGCGCACCGACATGGCGGACCGTCGGATGGCCCGCTTCGCGGAGGAGGAGGGGCTGGCCGGCGGCCTCGACGAGGCGTACGGCGAGGTGACCCGGCTGACCCCGGCGGGTCGGCCGGGCGAGCCGGCGGAGGTGGCCGCCGCGGTCGGCTGGCTGCTCTCGCCCGCCGCGGGCTACGTGAACGGCGCGGTCCTCACCGTGGACGGTGGCGTCACCGCCCTCGACCCCGGTACCGCCGCCTTCGACCTCCGGATGGAGCCGCGCACGGGCGCCTGAGCACCACGGCGACCGGTCCGGCGGCGAAACCACACGTTCGGCTGGCCCCGGAGCGAAGCTCCGTATGCGAGCCGTGCTCGCACCCCGGCCGCCGGGGCCGCCGGGGGACTGGCCCGGGTGACCCCGGGGGAGGTTCAGGTCACGGACGCGGGGGACGGGACGCGGGCACGCGGGACCGCTCCGCCCGTCCGTCGCACCGCCACCGTGGACCACAGGGGGAATCGCATGGCCGGGAAAAGGCAGGGAAGGGCGGACGGCGGGGCGACCGGGGTCGCCCCGCCGGTCCGTCAGGCCTGCTCCGGGCCCTGGGCCTGGTCCGGGGCCTGGGCCTGCTCCGGGGCCGCGTCGGGTCGGGCGGTGGCGTACCGGTTGGCGGGGCGGGGGAGCCCGAGGTGGCCGCGGAGGGTGTCGGCGGTGTACTCGGTCCGGAAGGCCGAGCGCTTCTGGAGCTCGGGGACGAGCCCACGGGTGATCGCCGTCAGGTCGTGCGGCAGCCGACCGGGGCGCAGCCGGTACCCCTCCAGGCGGAGTCCGGCCGTCTCCACCGTCTGCCAGTCGAGCAGCAGGTCGGCGAGTTCGGCGGGCGTGCCGGTGAAGATGTGGGCGTCGGAGTGCTGCGGCACGCCGTCGAGTTCGTCGAGCCGCTCCTTCTGGCGGGCGGCCTCGCCGGGGCGCTCGTCGAGGAAGACCACCAGGTCGGCGAAGACCTTGAGCGGGTGGTCGGCGGGCCGACCGACGGCGGTGACGGCGGTCGCGACCTCGCCCAGGATCGACGCGGTGCCCTCGGCGGAGAACGGCGTGATGAAGACGAGGTCGCCGCCCTTCGCCGCCAGCTCGTACGGGATGGGGGCGTGGGCCAGGACGGCGACCGGCGGCTGACCCTGCGGCGGGCGCGGGGTGATGGACGGGCCGCGGACGGCGAACTGCTCGCCGGTGAAGTCGATCCGGTGCAGCCGGGTGCGGTCGAGGAAGCGGCCGGTGGCGGTGTCGCGGATCTCCGCGTCGTCCTCCCAGCTGTCCCAGAGCCGGCGGATGACCTCGACCACGTCGGCGGCCTCGTGGAAGAGCGGTTCCAGCCGCTTGGAGATCGCCAGCGAGGAGCTCAGGTCGTCCTCGACGAGCCGTGGCGTGGCGCGGCGCCCGAAGTGGGTGGCGTCGTCGGCCCGGGCGGAGACCTGGGGCCGCCAGCCGGCCCGGCCGAGGCTGGTGTAGTCGAGGGTGGCGATCGCGGTGGAGAGGTGGAACGGCTCGGTGTGGGTGACGTTGCTGGTGGGCAGCAGGCCGATCCGGGAGGTGAGCGGCGCGACCCGGCTCGCGATCAGTACGGCGTCGAGCCGGCCGCGGACCTGGTCGGTGCGCTCGGCGGGCCCGTTGAAGCTCGACGGCAGGGCCAGCGTGTCCTCGAAGGTGACCAGGTCGAGAAGGCCGTGCTCGGCCTCGGTGACCAGGTCCACCCAGTACCCGGCGGTGAACAGCTCGCCGGGGCGGGCGCCTTCGGCGCGCCAGGCGGCCGGGTGCCAGCCTGCCCCGTCGAGGGCGACGGCGAGGTGCAGCGGCGGCAGCCCCTCGGCGGAGGGCCGGGGCTCGGTGGGCTGGTGCTCGTCCGGGCGGTGCTCGGCGGGGCGGCTCATACGGCGGTCTCCCGGCTCGGTCGGCGGGCGTCGGTCAGCCCGAGGTGGTCGCGCAGGGTGGTGCCGGTGTACTCGGTCCGGTAGACGCCCTTCTCCTGGAGCAGCGGCACCACCCGGTCGACGAGTTCGTCCAGGCCGCCCGGGGTCACGTGCGGGGTGACGACGAAGCCGTCGGAGCCGCCGGTCTGCACGAACGCGTCCATCGCGTCCGCGACTTCGCGGGGCGTGCCGACGAAGGTCTGCTGCCCGGTGACCTCCGTGACCAGTTCCCGGATGCTCAGGCCGCGTTCGCCGGCCAGCCGGCGCCACTGCCGGGCGGTGTCGATCCGGTCGACCCGGAACCGCGCGTGGCCCTTGAGCAGGACGTCGCCCGGGTCCGGGTCGAAGTCCGGCAGCGGGCCGTCGGGGTCGTGGTCGGAGAGGTCGCGGCCCCAGATCGCCTCCAGGTGGGCGATCGCCGTCTGCGGGCTGGTCTGGACCCGGCGGATCTCCGCGGCGCGCTCGTGCGCCTCCTCGGTGGTGTCGCCGAGCACGTACGAGACGGAGGAGAGGATCCGCAGGTCGTCGGGGGAGCGGCCGTGGCCGGGGAGGCGGCCCTTGATGTCCCGGTAGAAGCCGCGGGCCTCGGCGAGCCGGTTGTGCCGGCTGAAGATCACGTCGGCGTCGGCGGCCGCGAAGGCCCGGGCCTGCGGGGACTCGCCGGCCTGGATGATCACCGGGTGGCCCTGCGGCGAGCGCGGTGTGTTGAACCGGCCGGATATGTCGAAGTGCGTCCCCTGGTGGGTGAACGCGCCCGCACCGGCCCGGACGAACTCGCCGCCGGCCGGGTCGGCCGGCAGGTCGTCCTCCGCCCAGCTGTCCCACAACTCCCGTGCGGTGTGCAGGAACTCGGCGGCCCGGGCGTACCGCTCGGACTCCGGCAGGTAGTCGCCGCGGCGGAAGTTCTCCCCGGTGGAGTCGTCCCAGCCGGTCACCACGTTCCAGGCGGCGCGGCCCTCGCTCAGGTGGTCGAGCGCGGCCAGCCGTCGTGCCACCTCGTAGGGTTCGTTGAAGATCGAGCTGATGTTCGCCGCCAGTCCGAGCCGGGAGGTGACGGCGGCCAGCGCGCTGAGGACGGTCAGCGCCTCCGGCCGGCCCGCGACGTCCAGTTCGTAGAGCTCGCCCTTGTGCTCGCGCAGCCGCAGGCCCTCGGAGAGGAAGAGGAAGTCGAACTTGCCGCGCTCGGCGGTGCGTGCCGCGTGCGTGAAGGTGTCGAAGCCGATCTGGCTGCCGGCCCGGGGGTCGGACCAGACCGTGGGGTTCCCGGTGCCGGGAAGGAACGCGGCGAGGTGGATCTGTTTTCTGGGCACGACGAACGATCGCCTCCTGTCAGCCGCCCTGCGACCGCGCGCTCTGCGGCGTGGCCGGGCCCGCCCATCCTGCGCAGCGCGGCGGAGCGGGGGCAACGGCTGCAATCAACTGTTCACAGGCGGAAACGGGGCGCCATGACGGGGCGTCAGAGCGGCAGGAATCGGCCAGATGAAGGCTTGAATCTGTGGACAACTTGGAAAAGAAGGCTAGTTGGCGATTGGCCGATTGAATCCATGGCATCATGTGAGGTGTGAAGCGTGAAATGTCACATGGCTTCACATTGCCGTCCCTACCCACGAACGGGAAGCACCCGATGAATCGGCCCCTCGCCATCCTCGCCACCAGCGCCGTTCTGACCGCGGCCGGCGTCACCCAGGCCGCCGCGCGGACCACCGACGGACCCGCCGGCGGACCCGCCGTCGCGAGCACCACCGGGATCACCGCGGGGGCGTCGTCCGTGCCCGCTCCGGGGACCTGCGTCACCGGTTACCGGGGCGTCGTGGTCGACGAGATCTGCGCCGTCGTCAACGGCGACCAGGTCGTCTTCTTCGGCCAGGCCGCCCCGTCGAGCGTCGCGTGGACCGCGCGCCCGGTCTCCTTCCGGTTCACCGCCACGGTGGTCGGCGGCGCCGAACTCGGCACGGTGACACCCACCGTCGTCATCGGTGGGACCACCACCTCGGTGGGCCGGCTCTCCGGCGTCGTGCCGTGCGGCGCGACCGCCGCGGCCACGCTGGAGGTCACCCAGTGGGGCTGGCCGCCCTCCACCGTCACCCTCGCCGTGCCGGCGGGCTGCTGAGCCGACCCGCCCCCGGTCGCTCCCCCGGCCGGTGCACGCGGCGGGGCCCTGCCTGGTCGATCAGGCAGGGCCCCGCTCCATCCGTACGGCGCACACCCGGTGCGCGGTCACCTCACCTCAGTGCAGGGGGCGTCCTCAGTGCACGGGGCCGGACCGGCTCAGCCTGGCCAGCCGGACCAGCGCGAGCGGGTGGTGGCCCGCCTTGCGCGGGGACGGCGAGATCCGGACCGTGGACCGGACCGGGCGCGGCCCGCCCGGCGTCGGTGCGGTGGTCGCGCTCGGTGCGTGGTGACGTGCGCTCATGTCGTCGGGTCCTTCCTGGTCGGGGAGCGGCTGCCCTGCTCGCCGTGACACCAGGGAACCGGTCCGGACCGGCCGGATCAATGCGGGTGACTACCTATCGGCCCGCGCGAATCCTGGGGGCACCCGCGACCGGGCCCGCACAGCCGGGCTCCCCGGGCCCGCACGACCGGGCCCGCGCAGCCCGGCTCGGGGGCTGGCCCCCGGTCAGCCCGCGCCCGCCGCGTCGTCCGCGTCCGCCCGGGCCAGCGCCCGCCCCGTCTCCGCCCGGCTCGTGGCCAGCTTGTGCAGCACGTTGGCGACGTGGTGCTCCACGGTCCGGGGCGAGAGGAACAGCGCCTGGGCGATGTCCTGGTTCCCGGCCCCCTGGGCCAGCAGCTCGGCCACCTGCCGCTCGCGCGGCGACAGCCGCTTGCCGTAGCCCCGGCGCCCCGGCGAGCCGATCCCGCCGAGGTCGAGGTCCCGGCGCAGCTTCCGGCACCGGGCGGTGTCGGTGGTCGCCGCCAGGTCGACGTAGACCCGCTCGGCCGCGGCCATCCGCTCCGCCGCGCGGGCCCGGTCGTGCGCGGCGAGCGCCGCCGCGATCCGCTCGTCGGCGCGCGCCGCCTCGTACGGCCGCCCGATGTCCTGCCACCGGTCCCGGGCCAGGGTGAACGCCTCCTCGGCGCCGGGCTCGTCCGCCGCGCTCAGCACCAGCCCCCGGGCGAGGTCCAGCGCCGCCGAGACGGCCGGCGCGTCCCGGTCGGTGAGGGCCTGCGCGGCCTCCTCGGTGACGCTCCGGGCCTCGGCGTGCCCGCCCGTCGCGAGCAGCGCCTCGACGGCGACCGGCAACAGCTCGGCGGTGCGCGCCCACGCGTCGGCCTGCCGCGCGGTGGCCAGCGCCGGACCCACCGTCTCGGCCGCCCCGGCGGCGTCGCCCTCCAGCAGCTGGAGCCCGCCGAGCCCGGCGGCCGCCCGCAGCGCGACGGTCACCTGGGACTCCCGCTGACCGAACCGGGCCGCGATCTCGAACTCCTCCCGGGCCAGTGCCAGCCGCCCCCGGCCGGCCGCGAGCCGCCCGAACAGCAGCGAACGCTCCGCCCCGGCCATCGCCAGGTCGTCGAACTCGGCCCCGAGCGTGGCGAATCGTTCCTCCACCCCCGCCCAGTGCCCGGCCAGCACGTCGAGCCGGATCAGCGCGAGCCGGCTGTAGCACTCCAGGTACGGGATGGCGGCCAGCCGCGCCAGCCGCCGGCTCTCCGCCAGCAGGTGGGCGGCCCGGCGGTCGTAGCCGAGCTCGATGGCGATCTCACCCGCGTTGTACAGCGCCCGGGTGGTCTGCCGGACCACCTCGGGCCGCTCCGAGGCGCGCGGCAGCTCGTCCAGCCGGTCCCAGACCGCCGGGTCCCCGTCGCGGGCCAGGAAGGTGAGCGAGGTGGCCTGCACCGCGGCGGCCACGTCCTCGTCCGGACTGTCCGCCAGCAGCCGCTCCGCCCGCGCGAGCCAGTCCCGGGCGTTGCGGCCCGCGCCGTGCCGCTCGTCCATGGCGATCGCCACCATGGCCCGGGCGGCCCGGGCCGGACGCTCCACCAGTTCGTCCAGGGCCTCCCGGATCCGGTCGAAGCCGGCCCGGTTGCCGCTGTGCACGGCGGTCAGGAAGCCGAGCGCGAGCCGGATCTCGCCCCGGTCGGCGATCGGCAGGCGCGGATCGGCGACCATGCCGCTCAGCACCTGGACGCTGGCCGCCGGATCGACGTCGTCGGCCGCGATCCGGGCCAGCGCCAGGGCGGCGCGGCCGCGCCGCGGCGGGTCGAGGTCGGGCTCGTCGAGCAGGCTGCGCAGCATCCGCCGGGCGCCGCCCGGGTCGCCGAGCGCCACGGCCTGGTCGGCGGCGGCCTGGGCGAGGTCCTGCCAGGCCCGCCGGTCGCCCATGGCCAGCGTGTGCTGGGCGATCCGGGCCAGCGGACGGGGGACCAGGCCGTCCAGCGCGGCGACCGCGCGCCGGTGCAGCACCCGGCGGCGGGGACCGGGGACGCCCTGGAGGGCCACCTGCTGGGCGGCCGGGTGGCGGAAGGCGTAGCGGTCGGGCGCGACCTCGTGCAGGACGGCGGCGTGCAGCCCTTCCGTCAGGCCGTCCGCGCCGGCCTCCGGGTCGAGTCCGGCGACGGCGGTGAGCAGTTCCTCGTCGGCGGGGACGCCGAGCACGGCGGCCGCCGCGACGACGGCCGCGCCGCGCTCGCC
>NZ_JBFBDO010000061.1:0-50699 GCF_040683335.1 Kitasatospora sp. NPDC093806 | reverse complement strand
ACCGCAGCGACGGAGACACCGTCACCGGCCCACTCACCAAGCAGATCCCGCACACCGTCCACACCCACGGCAACGGAGACCATGCCGCCCGAACCCGCGAGCTCGCGCCCGATCGCCCGCGAACGCAGAACCACAACCCGGGCCCCGTCCTCCAGCGACAGACCACCGGCGACAACGGCAGCGGCGATCTCACCCTGCGAATGCCCCACCACAGCGGCCGGCTCAACGCCGAACGAACGCCACACCTCCGCCAGCGAGACCATCACCGCCCACAGCACCGGCTGCACGACATCGACCCGGCCCAGCCACCCCTCATCCTCCGACCGCACGACCTCGACGAGCGACCAGTCCACCAGACCCGCGAGCGCCCGCTCGCACTCCGCCATCCGCGACGCGAACACAGCCGACGAATCCAGCAGTTCGGCCGCCATCCCCAACCACTGCGACCCCTGCCCCGGGAACACGAACACCGCACCCTCGGCAGCACCAGCCGCAAGCCGACCGGACAGCACCCCACCCGAAGCCAACTCGGACAGGCCGTCGGCGAGTTCGCCCTCGCCACCCGCAACCACCACGGCCCGGTGCTCGAACACCGAACGCGACGTCGCCAGCGAGAACCCCGCGTCCAGCGCCCGGACCTCGCCGCCGCGCACCCGCTCCAGCAGGGCGGCGGCCTGCCCGCGCAGCGCCTCCTCCGACTTGCCCGACAGCACCACCGGCACCACCGGAAGCGTGACCGCAGCCTCCTCGACGACCGGCGCGGCCGCCTCCGGCTGCTCCAGGATCACGTGCGCGTTCGTCCCGCTCACACCGAACGACGACACCGCCGAACGGCGCGCCCGACCCGTCTCCGGCCACGCCCGCGCCTCGGTCAGCAGTTCCACCGCACCCGAGGCCCAGTCCACCTCACGCGACGGCTCGTCCACGTGCAGGGTCTGCGGCAGCACACCCTCCCGCATCGCCATCACCATCTTGATCACACCCGCCACACCCGCAGCCGCCTGCGCGTGGCCGATGTTGGACTTCAACGAGCCGAGCCACAGCGGCTGTTCGGCGTCCCGCTCGCGACCGTACGTCGCCAGCAGCGCCTGGGCCTCGATCGGGTCGCCCAGCCGGGTCCCCGTGCCGTGCGCCTCGACGACATCGACGTGCTGCGCGGGCAGCCCGGCGTCCACCAGGGCGTCGTGGATCAGCTGCTGCTGCGCCGGACCGTTCGGGGCGGTCAGACCGTTCGACGCACCGTCCTGGTTCACCGCCGAACCACGCACCACCGCAAGGACGTTGTGGCCCTTCGCCACCGCGTCCGACAGCCGCTCGACCAGCAGCATGCCCGCGCCCTCGGCCCAGCCGGTGCCGTCCGCCGCGTCCGCGAACGCCTTGCACCGGCCGTCGGCGGAGAGGCCGCGCTGACGGCTGAACTCGATGAACGTCCTGGGCGTGGACATCACCGTCACACCGCCGACCAGCGCCATCGCGCACTCGCCCCGGCGCAGGGCCTGGACCGCGAGGTGCAGTGCCACCAGCGAGGACGAGCACGCCGTGTCCACCGTCACCGCCGGCCCCTCCAGGCCGAACACGTACGACACCCGGCCCGACGCCACACTGCCCGCGCTGCCGCTGCTCAGGTAGGCCTCGATGTCCTCGGGCGAGGTCTCGAACCGGGACGCGTAGTCGTGGTACATCACACCGGCGAACACGCCCGTCCGGCTGCCTCGGACCGACGCCGGGTCGATGCCGGCGCGCTCGAAGGCCTCCCACGACGTCTCCAGCAGCAGTCGCTGCTGCGGGTCCATCGCCAGCGCCTCACGCGGCGAGATCCCGAAGAACGCCGGGTCGAACTCCGCGGCCTCGTGCAGGAACCCGCCCTCCCGGGCGTAGAAGGTGCCCGCGTGTCCGGGGTCCGCGTGGTACAGCCGTTCGAGGTCCCAGCCGCGGTCGGTGGGGAACCCGGAGATGGCGTCCACGCCGTTCGCGACGAGCTGCCAGAGGTCCTCGGGCGAGCGCACGCCGCCCGGATAGCGGCAGCTCATCCCCACGATCGCGATCGGCTCCCGCGCCCGCTCCTCCGTGACGCGCAGGCGGTGCTTGACCTCGCGCAGGTCGGTGGTGACCCGCTTGAGGTAGTCGCGGAGCTTCTCCTCGGTCGATTGCATGAAACTTCTCCAGCTCGCGGCGGTCAGTGGGGGTCGGTGGGCGGGCTACTGCGTCAGGAGAGCCCGAGCTCCTTGTCGATCAGCGCGAACATCTCGTCGTCCGTGGCCGTCGCCATCTCGATCTCGTCCTCGTCGTCGGCGCGGTTCGCCGCGGCCTTCCACTCGGCGAGCAGGGCTTCGAGGCGGGTGGTGATCTGCGCGCGCTCCGCCTCGCTCGCCTCCAGCGCGACGAGGTCGCCCTGGAGGCGGTCGAGCCGACCGAGGACGGGCGTCGACTCGGTCTCCTCGTCCAGCAGCTGCGCCCGCAGGTGGTCGGCGATCTCCCGAGGGGTCGGGTGGTCGAACACCAGCGTGGCCGGGAGGCGCAGCCCGGTCGCCCGGTTCAGCCGGTTGCGCAGTTCCACCGCCGTCAGGGAGTCGAAACCGAGGTCCTTGAACGCCTGGTCGGCCGCCACGGAGTCGGTCGGGGCGTACCCGAGGACGCCGGCGGCGTGGCGCCGGACCTCTTCCAGCACGATGCGCTCCTGCTCGTCGGCGGGGGCCGCGGCCAGGCGGTCCGCCAGCGACAGGCCGGCCGTCGTCTCCGCGGGCGCGCCCGTGGTCCGGGGCGCGGCGGGCGGTGCCAGGTCCCGGAGGACCGCCGGCAGCGCCTCCCGGTCCTCCGGGCGCAGCCGGAGCGCGGCGGTGTTCAGCCGCGCCGGGACCAGGACGGTCTCGTCCGCGGACAGCGCGGCGTCGAGGAGGGCGAGGCCCTCGTCGGCGGGCAGCGGGGCGACGCCGATCCGGCCGAGCCGCATCAGGTCGGACCGGTCCAGGTGGCCGGTCATGCCGCCCGGCTCCTCCCAGAGGCCCCAGGCCAGGGAGGTGGCGGCGAGGCCGCGGGCGCGCCGCTGCTGCGCCAGCGCGTCGAGGAAGGCGTTGGCGGCCGCGTAGTTGGCCTGGCCTGCCACCCCCGCGGTACCGACGAGGGAGGAGAACAGGACGAAGGCGGCGAGGTCGTGGTCCCGGGTCAGTTCGTCGAGGTGGAGCGCGGCGTCCACCTTGGGGCGGAACACCCGGTCGATCCGCTCGGGCGTCAGCGCGGCGATGATCCCGTCGTCCAGCAGCCCGGCGGCGTGCACGACGACGGTGAGCGGGTGCTCTGGGGGGATTCCCGCGAGCAGGTCCGCCACGGCCGTCCGGTCGGCCGCGTCGCAGGCGACCACGGCCACCGCCGCGCCCAGCCCTTCGAGTTCCTCGACCAGTTCGGCCGCTCCCGGGGTGTCCGGGCCACGGCGGCCGGTGAGCACGAGGTGGCGCGCGCCGTGCGCGGACACCAGGTGGCGGGCGACCAGGGCGCCGAGGGTGCCGACGCCACCGGTGACCAGCACCGTTCCGTCCCGGTCGAAGGCGAAGGGCCGGTTCTCGGCGGCGGGCTCGGACCGGACCAGGCGGGGAACGTGCGTTGCGCCGTGCCGGAGGGCGAGCTGGGGTTCGCCCGCGAGCAGCGCCGCCGAAAGGGCGTCGAGCGAGGCCGGGCTGTCGTCGAGGTCCAGCAGCGCGAACTGGCCCGGGTTCTCGCTCTGCGCGGAGCGGACCAGCCCCCAGACGGCGGCCCGGGTCGGGTCGGGTTCGGTGTCGTCGGGGCCGACCGTGACCGCTCCCCGGGTGACCAGGACCAGGGTGGAACCGGCCAGGCGCTCCTCGGCCGGCCAGGCCTGCACGAGGTCGAGGGCGCGGCGCACCGCGTCGCGGGTCTCGGCCGCCCGGTCCGCGCCGTTCGCGACCGTGCACAGCGCGAGGACGGTGGCGGGGACGGGTGCGCCCCGGTCGAGTCCGGCGCGCAGGTCCGCGAGGTCGGGGTGGCCCGTCACCGGGTGTCCGGCCGCGGCCAGCGCGGTCGCGATGCCGTGGTCGTCCGCGCCGAGCACCGCCCAGCCGCCGGACGCTCCCGGCCCGGCCTGCGGGTCGGCGACGACGGCCGTGGTGGGCCAGTCGAGTCGGAGGAGGGCGTCCCGGCCGTTCCGCCGGGCGCCGGCGAGCCGGGCTGCCGCGACCGGGCGGATCGCGAGCGACTCGGCCGCCGCCACCACCGTGCCGCTGCCGTCGGTCACCAGGACCGACACGTCCTCGGGGTGGTTCAGGCGCAGGCTGACGCGGAGTGCCGAGGCGCCGGCCGTTCCGAGCCGTACCCCGTTCCAGGAGAACGGCAGCCGGACGGAGGAGGCGTCCGCGATCAGGACGTCGGGCCCGAGGGCGTGCAGGGCCGCGTCCAGGAGCGCCGGGTGCAGGCCGTACGCGGGCGCGTCGGCCCGCAGCGCCTCGGGCAGCTCCACCTCGGCGAAGATCTCGTCGTCCCGGCGCCACACCGCGCGCAGCCCCCGGAACGACGGCCCGTACTCCAGGCCGTGGAGTCCCAGCCGGTGGTAGAGCTCGTCGACGTCGACGGGCGCGGCACCGGTCGGCGGCCACACCGCCGGGCCCTCGCCGAGCGTCCCGGCCCCGGCGGGAGCCAGCAGGCCGCTCGCGTGGCTGGTCCACGGTTCGGCGTCGCCCGCGCCGCCGTCCGGCCGGGAGTAGAGGCGGACGGTCCGCCGGCCGGTGTCGTCGGGCTCGCCGACCGACACCTGGAGGCGCGTTCCGTCGTTCTCCCCGAGGACGAGCGGCGCCGCGAGGGTGAGTTCGTCGAGCTCCGGGCAGCCGACCTGGCGCCCGGCGTGCATGGCGAGTTCCACGAGCGCGGTGCCCGGGACGATGCCGACGCCGAACACGGTGTGGTCCGCGAGCCAGGGCTGGGAGGACAGCGACAGCCGTCCGGTCAACAGCGCGCCGTCCCCGTCGGCCAGCTCGACCATGGCGCCGACCAGCGGGTGGTCGTCCGTGCGGAGGCCGAGGTCGGTCGCGTCGCTCGTCCGGCTGGGGGCGTCCAGCCAGTAGCGGCGGTGCTGGAAGGCGTAGGTGGGCAGGTCGACGCGACGGGCGCCGGTGCCTTCGAACAGGGTCGGCCAGGTGACGGGGGCGCCGTGGACGAAGGCCTGCCCGAGGGAGGCCGTCAGGCGGGCGAGGCCGCCCTCACCGCGGCGCAGGGTGCCGACGGCGGCGGCCTGGACGTCGGGGCCGTGTTCGCCGATGACCTCCTCGATCGCGGGGACGAGCACCGGGTGGGAGCTCACCTCCACGAACAGGCCGTGACCGGCCGTGAGGAGTCCTTCGACGCCGTCACGGAACTCCACCGTCTGGCGCAGGTTCGTGAACCAGTACCCGGCGTCGAGGGCGGAGGTGTCCAGGAAACCGCCCGTGACCGTCGACCAGAACGGGACGGTGCCCGTCACCGGCGTGATGCCGGCCAGGTCCTGGGCGAGGCCGTCGCGCAGGACCTCCACCATCGAGGAGTGGGAGGCGTAGTCCACCGGGATACGGCGGACCCGGACTTCGCGCGCCTCGCACCAGACGGTGAACGCCTCCAGCGGCTCCGCCGGACCCGACACGACGGTCGAGGCCGCGCCGTTCACCGCAGCGACGGAGACGCCCTCACCGGCCCACTCCAGGAGCAGATCCCGCACACCGTCCACGGAGACCGCGACGGACACCATCCCGCCCGAACCCGCGAGTTCACGTCCGATCGCCCGCGACCGCAGGACCACCACCCGGGCCCCGTCCTCCAGCGACAGACCACCCGCGACAACCGCAGCGGCGATCTCACCCTGCGAGTGGCCCAGCACGGCGGCCGGCTCGACGCCGAACGAGCGCCACACCTCCGCCAGGGAAACCATCACCGCCCACAGAACGGGCTGCACGACGTCGACCCGGCCCAGCCACGCCTCGTCCTCGGAACGCACGACCTCGGTCAGCGACCAGTCGACCAGACCCTCGAACGCCCGCTCGCACTCCCCCATCCGCGACGCGAACACCGCCGACGAATCCAGGAGTTCAGCCGCCATCCCCAGCCACTGCGACCCCTGCCCCGGGAACACGAACACCGCACCCGAACCCACCGAACCCGCGCCCGAGACAAGGCCGTTGGACGGCTCCTCACTCGAGGCCAGCCCGGTGAGACCGGCGAGGAGTCCGCCACGCTCCGCCGCCAGGACGACGGCCCGGTGCTCGAACACCGAACGCGAGGTCGCCAGCGAGAACCCGGCGTCCAGCAGGGCGAGTTCGTCGTCCGACCCGAGCCGCTCCAGCAGCGCGGCCGCCTGCGCTCGCACCGCTTCCCCGGACTTCCCGGAGACCACGACGGGGACGGTGGGGAGCCCGACGACCTCGCCGGGCGCCTCCTCGACCGGCTGGGCGGCCTGCTCCAGGATGACGTGCGCGTTGGTCCCGCTCACACCGAACGAGGACACCGCCGAACGACGCACCCGACCCGTCTCCGGCCACGCCCGCGCCGCGGTCAGCAGTTCCACCGCACCCGAGTCCCAGTCCACCTCATGCGACGGCTCCTCGACGTGCAGGGTCCGCGGCAGGACGCCCTCCCGCATCGCCATCACCATCTTGATCACGCCACCCACACCGGCGGCAGCCTGCGTGTGGCCGACGTTCGACTTCAACGAGCCGAGCCAGAGCGGCTGTTCGGCGTCCCGCTCGCGACCGTACGTCGCCAGCAGCGCCTGCGCCTCGATCGGGTCACCCAGCCGGGTCCCCGTCCCGTGCGCCTCGACCACGTCCACGTCCTCGGTCGTCAGCCGCGCGTTGGCCAGCGCCTGCCGGATCACCCGCTGCTGCGACGGACCGTTCGGCGCGGTCAGACCATTGGACGCGCCGTCCTGGTTCACCGCCGAACCACGCACCACGGCAAGGATGTTGTGCCCCTTCGCCACCGCGTCCGACAGCCGCTCGACCAGCAGCATGCCCGCGCCCTCGGCCCAGCCCGTGCCGTCCGCGGTGCTGGAGAAGGCCTTGCACCGGCCGTCCGCCGCCAGCGCGCGCTGCCGGGAGAACTCCACGAAGGTCGCCGGGGTCGACATCACCGTCACACCACCGGCCAGCGCCAGGTCGCACTCACCCGAGCGCAGCGCCTGCGCCGCCAGGTGCAGCGCCACCAGCGAGGACGAGCACGCCGTGTCCACCGTCACCGCCGGCCCCTCCAAGCCGAACACGTACGACACCCGGCCCGACGCCACACTGCCCGCGCTGCCGTTGCCGAGGTAGCCCTCGAAACCGTCCGGGATGTTCGCCAGCCGCGTCGCGTAGTCGTGGTACATCACGCCGGCGAACACGCCCGTCCGGCTGCCCCGCAGCGACTCCGGGTCGAGCCCGGCCCGCTCGAAGGCCTCCCACGACGTCTCCAGCAGCAGCCGCTGCTGCGGGTCCATCGCCAGCGCCTCACGCGGCGAGATCCCGAAGAACCCGGGGTCGAACTCCGCCGCCTCGTGCAGGAACCCACCCTCCCGCGCATACGACGTCCCCCGCGCATCCGGATCCGGGTCGTACAACGCCCCCAGATCCCACCCACGATCCACCGGGAACCCCGAAACCGCGTCCACACCCTCCGCAACCAGCCGCCACAACCCCTCCGGCGACCGCACCCCACCCGGGTAACGGCAACTCATCCCCACGATCGCGATCGGCTCCTCCACCCCACCCACGACCGAACCCACAACCGAGCCACCCACAACCACCGGCTCCACCGCGGGAGCGGCTTCGTCCAGGATCTCGCCGCACAGGAACGCGACCAGGTCACCGGGGGTCGGGTAGTCGAACAGCAGGGTGCTGGGCAGGCGCAGTTCGGTGGCCGCGCCGAGCCGGTTGCGCAGCTCGACGGCCGCCAGCGAATCGAACCCGAGGTCCTTGAACGCCCGGCCTTCGGTGACCGCGTTCTTGGACGCGTGGCCGAGGACCGCCGCGGCCTCCGTCCGGACCAGGTCCAGGACCAGGCGCTCGCGCTCGGCGGGGGCGGCGGCGTGCAGGCGCTCGGCCAGCGGAGCTGCTCCCCTCCGCCCGGCGGCGGGCGTCCGGCGGGCCGGGGCCGGCGCCAGGCCGCTGAGCAGGACGGGGACCGGGCTGCCGTCCGGTCGGGTGCGCAGGGCCGCGAGGTCGAGCCGGGCGGGCACCACCGCGGCGTCGGAGCCGCCGAGCGCCAGGTCGAACAGCGCCAGGCCCTCGGCGGCCTTCAGCGGGAGCAGGCCCGCACGGGCGAGCCGGTCGACGCCGGCCCGGTCGAGGCTGCCCGACATGCCGCCGTCCTGGTCCCAGAGGCCCCAGGCCAGCGAGGTGGCGGGGACGCCCCGGGCACGCAGCCGCTGGGCGAGCGCGTCCAGGCAGGCGTTGGCGGCGGCGTAGTTGCCCTGCCCCGCGTTCCCGATGACGCCCGCGATCGACGAGAAGAACACCACCGCCCGCAGGTCCAGGCCCGCGGTCAGCTCGTGCAGGTGCCAGGCCGCGTCGACCTTCGGGCGGAGGACCGCGTCGACGCGCTCGGGCGTGAGGGACTCCACCACCCCGTCGTCGAGGACACCGGCGGCGTGCACGACGCCCACGAGGGGGCGGTCGGCGGGGATCGCCGCGAGGACGGCGGCCAGCTCGGACCGGTCGGCCGCGTCGCAGGCCGCCACCTCCGCGGTCGCGCCGAGTGCGGCCAACTCGTCGACCAGCTCGGCCGCGCCCGGCGCGGCGGGCCCACGACGGCTGAGCAGGAGCAGGTGCCGCACCCCGTGCTCGGTGACCAGGTGGCGGGCCAGCAGCGCCCCGAGGGTTCCGGTCGCCCCGGTCAGCAGGACGGTGCCCGTCGGCCCGAAGGTCGCCGGGGCGCCGTCCCCGACGGGCACCCGGCCGAGCCGCGGTACGAGCAGCTCGCCCGCCCGGACGGCCAGTTGCGGTTCGCCGGAGGCCAGCGCGGCCGGAACCGCGGCGGCCGAGGAGTCCTCGTCGTCCAGGTCGAGCAGGACGATCCGGTTCGGGTGCTCGGTCTGGGCGGCCCGCACGAGCCCCCACACGGCGGCGTGCGGCAGGTCCGGCGTCTCGCCGCCGGTGGAGACCGCGTTCCGGGTCACCACGGCGATCGTGGCCGTGCCGAACCGCTCGTCGGCCAGGGCCTCCTGCAGCCCGGCCAGCAGGCTACGGACCGCACCGCGGACCGCCTCGGGGCTCTCACCCGCACCCGGTTCGGCACCCGCGTCGACGGTGAGCAGCAGCACCTCGGGGCCGGGCCGGCCGAGGTCGACGGCCCGCGCCAGGGCGGCGAGGTCGGTGAAGGCCTCGGCTCCGTCCGCCACGGGACGGCCGATCACGGCGTGCGCCGCCGCCGCGGGGGCGGGACTCGGCACCGCCGACCAGCCGACCCGGAAGAGCGACTCGTGGAAGGCCGTCCGGGCGGCCCGCAGGCGCTCGGCGCTGACCGGGCGCAGCACGAGGCCGTCGACCGAGGCGACGGGGTCGCCGGACTCGTCGGCGACGCGGAGGGAGACCGCCCCGCCGGCGGCGGGAGTGAACCGCACCCGCAGCGTGGAGGCGGAACCGGCGTGCAGGCGGACGCCGTTCCAGGAGAACGGCAGCGTGCCGTGGGACGGCAGGTCGGGCGAGCCGAACGCGACCGCGTGCAGGGCCGCGTCCAGCAGCGCGGGGTGCAGGCCGAAGACGGTGCCGGTGTGCTCGGTCGGCAGTTCGACCTCGGCGAAGGTGCGGTCGCCGTCCCGCCAGACCCGGCGGAGGCCCTGGAACGTCGGGCCATAGGTGAAGCCGAGTTCGGCGAGGCGGTCGTACAGCCCGTCGATCGCGACCTCGGTCGCGCCGACCGGGGGCCACTCGGTGAGGCCCTCCGGCGACTCGGCCTGCGGCCGGGCGAGCGTGCCCGCGGCGTTGAGCGTCCAGGGCAGCCCGTCGTCGCCGCGTTCGGGCCGGGAGTGGATCTCGACCGGGCGCAGACCGGCCCGGTCCGGCTTCCCGACGGAGACCTGGAGCAGCATGCCGCCGGTCGGGGGCAGCACCAGGGGGGTCTGGATGACGAGTTCCTCGACCGACGCGCAGTCGGCCTCCTCGCCCGCCCGGAGCGCCAGTTCCAGCAGGGCCGTGCCGGGAACGACGGCGTCGCCGAGCACGGTGTGGTCGGCCAGCCACGGGTGGGTGGCAAGGGAGAGGCGGCCGGTCAGCAGCACCTCACCGGAAGCGGCGAGCGTCACGGCGGCGCCCAGCAGCGGGTGGTCGGACGCCGCGAGACCCGCCGCACCCACCTCGCCTGCGGCTCCCGCCGCGTGCAGCCAGTAGCGGCGGCGCTGGAAGGCGTAGGTCGGCAGGTCGATCCGGCGAGCGCCGGTGCCCTGGAAGAGCGCGTCCCAGTCGACCGGGGTGCCGGCCGCATGCAAACGGGCCAGCGCCTCGACGGCGGAACGGGCCTGGTCACGGTCACGGCGCAGGGACGGGACCACGGCGCGCGCCGGGCCGTCCTGCGGAAGGCACTCGGCCACCATCCCGGACAGCACGGCGTCGGGGCCGACCTCCAGGAAGGTTCCGGTGCCCAGCTCCAGCATGGTGGTCACGGCGTCGGCGAAACGCACGCCCTCGCGGACCTGACGCACCCAGTAGGCGGGATCCGTCCACAGCTCCGTCTCCACCCGACCGGTCACGGTCGACACCAGGGGAACGGTCGGCTCCTCGAAGCGCAGGCCCGAGACGACGGTGTTGAACTCCTCCAGCATCGGATCCATCAGACCCGAGTGGAAGGCGTGGCTGACCGTCAGACGACGGGTCCGGAAGCCCCGCTCCGCCGCAGCGGCCGCCACGGCCAGGACCTGCTCCTCCTCGCCGGAGATGACCAGTGACGACGGGCCGTTCACGGCCGCCACCCACACACCCTCGGTGTCGGTGAGCAGTTCCCGAACGTCGGCCTCGGGAGCGCCGACGGCCACCATCGCGCCGCCCTCGGGCAGCGCCTGCATCAGCCGACCACGCGCCACCACCAGGGCGCACGCGTCCTTGAGCGAGAGCACACCGGCAACGTGCGCGGCCGCGATCTCACCCACCGAGTGACCCGCCAGAACACCGGCGGACACACCCCACGACTCGAACAACCGGAAGAGAGCGACCTCAAGCGCGAAGATCGCCGGCTGGGCGAACCCCGTGCGGTGGATGCCCTCATCCGACGGCAGCTCCACCCCCAGCTCCGCACACACCTCGGCATACGCCCGCGCGAAGACCGGGAAGCCGTTCAACTCCAGACCCATCCCCGGCCACTGCGAACCCTGACCCGAGAACACCATGCCAAGACGCCCGGCGCTCGGCGACGAAACAGCGACCGACCCCGAGACCAGCTCGCCAAGACGAGACAGCAGCTCCTCACGATCGGCCGCCACCACGGCCACCCGGTGCTCGAACGCCGAACGCGACGTCGCCAGCGAGAACGCCACGTCCAGCGCCCGCGCCTCACCCCCGCGCACCCGCTCCAACAGCGCCGCAGCCTGCTCCCGCACCGCCTCCTCGGACTTACCCGACAGCACCACCGGGACGACAGGGAGCCCGAAGGCCTCCTCGACGGTCTCCTCGACGGGCAGCGCGGCCTGCTCCAGGATCACGTGCGCGTTCGTCCCGCTGATCCCGAAGGACGACACCGCCGAACGCCGAGGACGGTCCACCTCCGGCCACGCCCGGCCCTCCGTCAGCAGCTCGACCGCACCCGCCGACCAGTCCACGTGCGGCGACGGCTCGTCCACGTGCAGCGTGCGCGGCAGCACACCCTCCCGCATCGCCATCACCATCTTGATCACACCGGCCACACCCGCGGCCGCCTGCGTGTGACCGACGTTCGACTTCAACGACCCCAGCCACAGCGGCTCGCCCGCCGAGCGGCCCCGGCCGTACGTCTCCAGCAGCGCCTGCGCCTCGATCGGGTCACCCAGCCGGGTTCCCGTCCCGTGGCCCTCGACCGCGTCCACGTCCGTCGCGGACAGCCCGGCACTCGCCAGCGCCTGGCCGATCACGCGCTGCTGCGACGGGCCGTTCGGCGCGGTCAGACCGTTGGACGCACCGTCCTGGTTGACCGCCGAACCGCGCACCACCGCCAGCACCTCGTGGCCGTTGGCCACCGCGTCCGACAGCCGCTCCACCAGCAGCACGCCGACGCCCTCGGCCCAGCCCGTGCCGTCCGCCGCGTCGGCGTACGCCTTGCACCGGCCGTCCGAGGAGAGCCCGCCCTGGCGGGAGAACTCGGCGAACATGCCCGGGTTGGCCATGACGGTCGCTCCGCCGGCGAGCGCCAGGTCGCACTCACCGGCGCGCAGCGCCTGCGCCGCCAGGTGCAGCGCGACCAGCGAGGACGAGCACGCCGTGTCCACCGTCACCGCCGGGCCTTCAAGCCCGAACACGTACGCCACGCGGCCGGAGAGGACGCTCGCGGTGTTGCCGGTCAGGACGTGGCCGGCGACCGCCTCGACCGGCTGGTTCAGCCGGGGGCCGTACTCCTGCGACATCGCTCCCACGAACACGCCGGTCCGGCTGCCGTGCAGGGTGTCCGGGTCGATGCCGGCCCGTTCGAAGGCCTCCCAGGAGGTCTCCAGCAGCAGGCGCTGCTGCGGGTCCATCGCCAGCGCCTCGCGCGGCGAGATCCCGAAGAAGTCCGCGTCGAACTCGCCGGCGTCGTGCAGGAAGCCGCCGCGCGGGGTGTAGTCGGTGTCCTGGCCGTCCTGCTCCCAGGCGCGGTCGCCCGGGAAGTCGGTGATGGCGTCCGTGCCGTCCGCCACCAGCCGCCAGAGGTCCTCGGGCGAGCGGACCCCACCGGGGAGGTGGCAGGCCATGCCCACGATGACGATCGCGTCGTCGGAGAGCCCCGTGGACACGTTCGGCGCGGTCGGCGCGGTCGGCGTGGTCGGCTCGACCACCGGGGCCGCCGCGTCGGCCAGCAGCCGCAGCAGGTGGCGGGCCAGGGCGGGGGGCGTCGGGTGGTCGAAGAGCAGGCCGGACGGGAGCCGGAGACCGGTGAGGGCCGTCAGCCGGGCCGTGAGGTCCATCGTCCCCAGGGAGTCCAGACCCAGTTCCTTGAAGGTGGTCCGGGCGTCCCGGCGGTCGGGGAGGGCCGTTCCCCGGATGGCCTCGATCTGCGCGAGGACCGCCGTGCTCAGCAGTTCCTCGTGCTCCGCCTCGGGCGCCTCGGAGAGCCGGCCGACGAGCGCGGGGACGCTCGTCCGCGCCTCGGTGCCGGGGGTCGCGGACTCGCCGATCCAGTGGCGCTCGCGCTGGAACGGGTACGGGGGGAGCGCGGTCCGTCGGGCGCCGCGGCCGGCGAGGACGGTGTGCCAGTCGACAGTGGTGCCGTTGGCGTGCGCCTCGGCGAGGGCGGTGAGGAAGCGGTCGTGGCCGCCCTCGTCGCGCCGCAGGGTGCCCGTGACCCGGACGTCCGCGCCCGCGGCCTCGGCGCTCTCTTGGATGCCGAGGGTGAGGACGGGGTGGGGGCTGATCTCGACGAGGGTGCGGTGGCCGGCGTCGAAGGCGGCGTCGAGCGCGTCCTGGAAGCGGACGACGTGCCGGAGCCCCTGGTACCAGTAGCCGGCGTCCAGCCGGGCGGTGTCCAGCGGTCCGCCGGTGAGGGTGGAGTAGAAGGGGATGTCGGTGCTGCGGGCGGTGATCGGTGCCAGCAGTTCGGCCAGCTGCTCCTCGATCTCCTCGACCTGGGCGGAGTGGGAGGCGTAGTCGACGGCGATGCGCTTGGCCCGGACGTCGTCGGCCAGGCAGACCGCGAGGAGGTGGTCGAGGGCGTCCGTGTCGCCCGCGACGACGGTCGAGCGGGGGCCGTTGACGGCCGCGACGGAGAGGCGGCCCGGGTAGGGGAGCAGCCGCTCGGCGACCTCGTCGGCCGGAAGCGGGACGGCCATCATGCCGCCCCGGCCGGCGAGGGCGACGAGGGCGCGGCTGCGGAGGGCGACGACGCGGGCGGCGTCGTCGAGGGAGAGCGCGCCGGCCACGCAGGCGGCGGCGATCTCGCCCTGGGAGTGGCCGATCAGTGCCGCCGGCCGCACGCCGTGGGAGCGCCAGAGTTCGGCGAGCGAGACCATCACGGCGAACAGGACCGGCTGGACGACGTCGGCGCGGTCGAGGGACGGGGCGTCCGGCTCGTCGCGCAGGACGGCGGTCAGGGAGTAGTCGACGTAGGGGGCGAGGGCTTCGGCGCACGCGTCGATCTGCCGGCGGAAGACGGGCGAGGTGTCGAGGAGCCGGGCGGCCATGCCGGTCCACTGGCTGCCCTGGCCGGGGAAGACGAAGACCGGCCCGTCGGTGCCGGCCGCGGTCGTGCCGGTGACCAGGTCCGGGGCGGGTTCGCCGGCGGCGAGCGCGTCGAGGCCGCGGCGGAACTGCTCGACGGTGGAGCCGAGCAGGACGGCCCGGTGCTCCAGGTGGGTCCGGGTGGTCGCCAGGGTGAGGGCGATGTCGGCCGGGTCGGCGTCGGGCCGGCCGTCGAGGTGGTCGGCGAGGCGTCGGGCCTGGGCGCGCAGGGCCGCCTGGTCGCGGCCGGACAGCGGCCAGGGCAGCGGTGCCGGGTGCGGTGCGGGCTGCCCGGGCTCCCCGGCCGTCGCGTCCCCGCCCGTCGCGTTCCCGGCCGTCGAGTCCTCGGCCGCGCCGGAGAGCACCAGGTGGCAGTTGGTGCCGCCGATGCCGAAGGAGCTGACGCCCGCCACCGGCGGCGTCCCGGTGCGCGGCAGCGGGGTGGCCGCCGTGTTGACCCGCAGGCCCAGTCGGTCGAGCGGGATCCGGGGGTTCGGCGTCTCGTGGTTCAGGCTGGGCGGGAGCTCCCGGTGGTGCAGGGCCAGCACCACCTTGATCAGACCGGCGATGCCGGCCGCGCCTTCGAGGTGTCCGATGTTGGTCTTCACCGAGCCGACCGGCAGTGCGTCGGCCGGCTCCCGGTCCGCGCCGAGGACGGCGCCGAGGGCGGCCGCCTCGACCGGGTCCCCGGTGGGGGTGCCGGTGCCGTGCAGTTCGACGTACCCGACCTCGGCCGGGGCGACGCCGGCGCGGGCGTAGGCGAGTCGCAGCACCTCTTCCTGGGCGCCGCCGTTCGGGGTGGTGAGGGTGTCGCCGCCGCCGTCGTTGTTGACCGCGCCGCCGCGGATGACCGCGTAGACGGTGTCGCCGTCGGCCTGCGCGCGGGAGAGGGTCTTGAGGAGGACCAGTCCCGCGCCTTCGCCGCGGACGTAGCCGTTGGCCCGGGCGTCGAAGGTGTAGCAGCGGCCGTCGGGGGACAGCGCGCCGGTGCGGGCGACGGTGGCGGTGGTGTCGGCGAGGAGGTTGAGGTTGACCCCGCCGGCGAGCGCGGTGTCGGTGTCGCCGCGCCAGAGGCTCTCGCAGGCGAGGTGGACGGCCACCAGGGCGGAGGACTGTCCGGTGTCCACGGCGATGCTGGGCCCGTTGAGGCCGAACCGGTAGGAGATCCGGTTGGCGATGATGCTGCGGTGCAGGCCCGTCAGGGCGTACGCGCCTGCCCGGTCGGGCTGACGTCGGGTCAGTGTGGCGTAGTCGTCGGCGATGGCGCCGACGAAGACCCCGGCGCCGGTGCCGTCGAGCCGTGCCGCCGGGATGCCGGCGTGCTCCAGCACCTCCCAGGCCAGCTCCAGCATCAGCCGCTGCTGCGGGTCCATGGCGGCGGCCTCGGCGGCGGGGATGCCGAAGAAGGCGGCGTCGAACCGGTCGACCTCGGCCAGGAAGCCGCCGCGCGGCCGGTCGGCGCCGCGGCCGGACGGCAGGCGCCCCTCGGGGGCTTCGGTGACGGCGTCCGTGCCGGTCCTGAGCAGCTGCCAGAACTCCTCCGGCGTACCGGCTCCCGGGAAGCGGCAGGCGATCCCGACGACGGCGACGGGTTCGCCCCGGTCGAGCGCGCGGGGGTCCACGCCGTTCGTCGGGTTCTTCGACAGCACGCTACCGGTCACCAGATCTCCATAGTTCAGGGAAAAACGCGCCCGTCTCGGGCACCGGTCGGCGCGGCGGCAGGGGCCGGCCCGGAATCGGCCGCCGGAGGGAGGCAGCCGGAATCGATTCCTCGGGCCGTTTCCGGGCACGCGAGGACAGCTCTGGCAGGAATCAGTTCAGCCTATTCCGCAATCGGGACAGGAATGTTTTCGGGATGGCGGCCTCATGAATTTCATCGAACAGCCGTCGGGAATCCGTCGCGAAAATGCCCCGGGGAACTCCGGAGTGGTGAATGGCGCGCGACCGGAGGGAATTCCGGCCGGTGCCGATGAAAGCGGTCGGGACCGCCGCGCGCTATCCGTTCAGATGCTCCGCGAGGACGTTCAGCACGTCGGCCGGGCGTTCGGTGAGGAAGAAGTGTCCGCCGGGGAACACCTCCAGCCGGAAGTCCCCCGAGGTGTGGTCCCGCCAGGCGCCGGCGTCGTCGACCGGGGTCCGGGGGTCGGCGTCGCCGGTCAGCGCGGTGATCGGGGAGGCCAGCGAGGCGCCGGGCTCGGCGCGGTACGTCTCGGCGGCGCGGTAGTCCGCCCGCAGGGCCGGGAGGACCATGCGCAGGATCTCCTCGCTGGCGAACACCGAGGGGTCGGTGCCGCTCAGCTCCTTCATCTCCGCCACGATGCCGTCGTCGTCGCGCAGGTGGACCTGCTCGTCGTGGCCGGGACGGGACGGCGCCCGCCGGCCGGAGACGAAGACCCGGTCCAGACGGTGCCCGTCCCGCTCCAGGCGGCGCGCGACCTCGAAGGCGACCGAGGCGCCCATGCTGTGGCCGAACAGGGTCAGCGGCAGGTCGGTCTGTTCACGCAGGACCTCGTGGAGGCGGTCGGCCAGCTCGTGGACGTCCTCGACGCACGGCTCGAGCCGCCGGTCCTGGCGGCCGGGGTACTGCACCGCCACCACGTCCGTGCGGCCGGCCAGCCTCGCCGACACCGGACGGAAGAAGGGAGCCGAGCCGCCCGCGTGCGGGAAACAGACCAGCCGCGAAACGGCCTGCGGTGCTGGATGGAAACGACGGCACCACAATCCGTCGTCGACTCGGACAGTACCCACGGCGCTCGGCTTCTTTCCGTTCGGCCGGCGGCCCCTCACGGAACCGTCGGCAGTCGTGGAAGCGACCGCGGGAGTACAGGAGTGCGGACACCCCTTTGACAGGGTCCGCCACCCCGAGCCCACACCACCGCACCCCCCGGCATTCCATCGGTCCGGCCGCTTCCTGGGCAGCGCGAACCGACCTCGCCGGCGAAAGGGTGCGACATTCGTGAGCTTCGATGTCGACACACCGATCGAGCACAACTACGTGCCCGATGAAGTCCTGATTTGATCCCCCGTGATCGTTTCTAACTTTCAGTCAGACCCTACCCCAAGGTAGTTGACCGGGCAACCCTCGACCGACCCCTCGATTCACCTCCATAAACACCGCTCCGACCTGGGCGAACGGTCTCCTCGTCCGATTTGTCCACCACATTCGGCCGCAGGCGATCGGTTCCGGCCAGTACGCCCAGGTCAGGGGCCGCCGCGAGGGTCCGTACCACCCCGGAGAGCCGGAAGTTCGCCGACGGTCGACCAATTCGGAAATCGCGACTCTCCGTAAAATCAACCGGAGATATGCCACCCTCCGTAGCCATGCCCATGGCAGGCAGGCCGACAGGTGACCGCGGTCCCGGCCGCCGCGCGAGGGCGGGGCAAGCGGCGCCTGCCCGTTCGGGCAGTGTCGGGGGGCGTCGGCCGTTCGCTCAAAGCATCTCGTTGACACCGAAGTTGGTCTAGTCCACCTTGGTGCCAACAAGGTCATCCCCACGAGTCCGGCGGTCCCCCGCGACCCGGTACCCGACACCGCCCGGGACTCATCGAAGCCCTCGACTCGACCACTTCACCGCGGCTTTGAGTGAGCCGTCCCAGACGGAGAACCCCACCACCATGCAACGAGTCTGCCTCGCCCTGCCCACCATGCGTCCCTGCCCCGGCACCATCGTGGACCTCGCCGAGGAGGCGGCCTACGCCGTCGCGACCTTCGGCGTCGAGGTGCACCTCCTCGTCCTCGACACCACCGACGACGCCGACTTCGCGAAGAACGCGGACGCCGTGGCCTCGCTGACCCCCACGCCCGGCGTGGTCGTGCACCACCTCGGCAACGCGCGGCAGCGGGAGTTCCTGCGCCGGGTGAGCGAGCGCGCCGGCGGCGCCGACCCCGAGCTGCTGCTGGAGCTGATGCTCCCGCCGGCCGTCGCGTACGGGTCCTGCGTCAACCGGCTGTTCCTGGGCGCGGCCGCGCTGGGCTGCACCTCGGCACACCTGCGCAACGACGACTTCGACTACCAGGTCGTCGACGGCGAGAAGATGTTCCCGATCCACCACGAGCTGCTCTCCATCGGCCGGCCCGCCGGCGAGGTGGCGGCCGACGTCTCCCGCTCCGAGCTCGACCCGGCCGACGCGGAGAAGCCGGTGATGCTGGTCAGCGGCTCCTTCATCGGCGAACTCAACGTGGACATCGGCGAGATCCTCGAACTGGACCCGGCCGTCTACCGCGAGATCGTGCGCCTGTGGACCCCGCCGGTGTGGCCGGACGAGGACCGGGACGCGATGGTGGACGTCTCCTTCAAGGGCGCCGGCCACGAGGCGTTCGACACCGACGACTCGGTGGTGGGCGTGCCCGACATCTGGGACGTCTACATGTGCAACATCGCCCTGGACCACCGGGCCTACGAGGTGCTGCCGCTGCTGCCCTCGACCGACACCATCGGCAGCGACTACGCCCTGCTGCACGCCCTGGTCCACTCCCGGCTGCCCGGCGTGATCCACAACCGCCACATCGTCAACTACTACACGCCCGAACGCCGCATCGGCGCCGGCTTCGTCAACTACCAGCTGCGGTTCGTGAAGTTCCTGCTCTCGATGCTGTACCTGTACCCCGTCTACGGCGGAATGATCGACCTCGGCCGCGGGATGCTGGACGAGAAGCACGGGCTGAAGGTCGAGCCGATCCTCGGCCTGGTGCGGGGCAGCGTCGACTGGGACCGGACCGGGAACGAGCACTGCCTGGACGTCCTGGACCGCTGCTACCGCCAACTGGGCGGCAAGTACACCGAGCTGGCGGACGTGGTGGCCGGGAAGCGCGAGCAGCTGCTGGACGAGGCGCGGGCGGACGCCGAGCGCTGGGCGGTGCTGGTGGGGGCCTGGGCGGGGATGGTGGCCGCCGCCCGCGCGGAGGGCCTGGACGGGGCCGCCGAGGACGGGGCGGCCGCGGTGGACGGGGCGGCCGAGTGAGCGAGGACGCCTTCCTGATCCGGCGGCTGACCGACGAGGACTGGGACGCCGTCGTCGCCCTGGAGCACGACGCCTACGCGGCCGACGGCCTCTCCGAGGGCCGGGAGGCGCTGCAGTCCCGCGCTCTCCACTCGCCGGGGACCTGCTTCGTGCTGGAGCAGCACGGCACCGTCCGCGGCTACCTGCTGAGCCTGCCGTACCCGCCGCTGCACTGCCCGGACCTCGACCGGGCGGAGGACGCCGCGTTCGAGTCGGGCAACCTGCACGTGCACGACCTGGTGATCGCCGAGGACCTGCGCGGCCGCAACGTCGCGCTGGAGTTCATGCGGTACTTCCGGGCGCGGGCGGAGGAGCTGGGCTTCGAGCGGATCTCGATGGTCGCGGTGCGCGGCGCGGACATCCTGCTGCGGATCATCGGCTACCGCGCACACAAGGAGGTGGCCGTCCCCGCCTCCTACGGGCGGCGCGCGGTGTACATGTCGATGCCGGTGCACGGCTGAGCACGTCCGCGACGCCCGCAGGGCCCGTCCGTCGAGGCCCGTCCGCCATCGTGCGGGCGGGCCTCTTGCCGCTCCAGAAGGTAAAGATTCTACCAAGTAGGCAAGTATGGCTCCGGCGGGGACCTATGCTGGTCGGAGTTCGAACGGACGCACCGCCGAGTGCGCAGGCCGGGAGGAGGCGAGAGACATGGATTGCAGCAGTCCGGGCCACAGTTGCCCCCACCCCTGCCCCCGCCTGCCCTCGTACGCCTCCGGCACGCGGTAACTCCCCTTCCTGAGAGCACACTTGCCGCTGCGGCGTGCCCTGGCGCGCCGTGCTGTGCCGTGTCGTGCGGGGGGGATCGCCGCCGGGTGTCCGAGGCCGGGCCCCACCCACTCCCGGCCGGATCGGCGCACCGATCCGGCCTCCGAGGAGGTGCCCTCGTGCACACCCTGACCACCGTCGAATTCCTGGTCCGGCTCGCCACCGGCGTCGCCTGCGGCGCGCTGATCGGCGTCGAGCGCCAATGGCGGGCCCGGCTGGCCGGCCTGCGCACCAACGCCCTGGTCGCCGCCGGTGCCACCCTGTTCGTCCTCTACAGCGAGGCCGTCGGCGACGCCGCCAGTCCCACCCGGGTCGCCTCGTACGTCGTCTCCGGCATCGGCTTCCTCGGCGGCGGCGTCATCCTGCGCGACGGCGCCGGCGTCCGCGGCCTCAACACCGCCGCCACGCTGTGGTGTTCGGCCGCCGTCGGGGTGCTGGCCGCGGCCGGCAAGCTGGAGTTCGCCGTCCTCGGCACCCTCATGGTGCTCGGCGTGCACCTGGTGCTGCGCCCGGCCGGACGGCTGCTCGACCGGGCGCCGCATCCCGGCGGCGAGCCGGACGCCGGCTGCCGCGCCGCCGCCCACCCGGAGTGCGGTCACGAGTCCGAGGCGTCCGCATCGCGCGTGTGACCCGCCGCGCGCCCCGTTCCGTCCTGTCCTGTCTTCGGGCCCGTGCCCGCTCACCCACGTGCGCCTCCCCCGCCCTTGGGCCGCCCTGTCGCGGCCCGGGCCGCCCGGCGCGCGCCGGAGGTACCTCGTCATGTCCTCGCTGAAGCCCACCCCGCCCGCCTCCCGGGCCTCGCTGCCCGCCCGGGTGGGCGACCGCCTGTCCCGCCTGTCCCGGCTGACCTGGGTGGACGCGGTCGTCGCCGCGGCCGTCCTGGTGCTGTTCTACCTCGCCCTGCGGGTCGGGCAGGGCACCACCGTCCGCTTCTCCACCGGACAGCACGCCGACGTCGACACCGATCCGCTGCGACTGCCGTACGACGCGGCGCGCTCGCTGCTGCGGATGTTCGCCGCGCTCGGCCTGTCGGTGGTCTTCACCTTCGGGTACGCCTACGCCGCGGCCAGGAGCCGCCGACTGGAACGCGTCCTGATCCCGGCCCTCGACATCCTCCAGTCCGTCCCGGTGCTGGCCTTCCTGACCGTCGCGGTGACCGGCTTCCTCGCCCTGTTCCCGGGCTCCGTGTTCGGCCTGGAGTGCGCGGCGGTCTTCGCCATCTTCACCTCCCAGGCCTGGAACATGACCTTCGGCTTCCACCAGTCGCTCACCTCGCTGCCGCGCGAACTCGACGAGCTCTCCCGCTCGTTCCGCTTCACCCGGTGGATGCGGTTCTGGAAGGTCGAGGTGCCCGCCGGCATGATCGGCCTGGTCTGGAACGGGATGATGAGCTTCGGCGGCGGCTGGTTCTTCCTGGTCGCCTCCGAGGCGATCAGCGTCAACAACGAGAAGTACGCGCTGCCCGGCGTCGGCTCCTACGCGGGCGCTGCCATCGCCGACGGCGACCTCGGCCGGGTCGGCTGGGCGATCGTCGCGATGGCCGTCATGGTGATCGCCGTCAACTTCCTGTTCTGGCGCCCGCTCACCGCGTGGGCGGAGCGGTTCAAGAACGAGCAGTCCGAGGCCACCGAGATCCAGCGCTCCGTCGTCCTGGACCTGCTGCGCCGCTCGCACTGGCCCGAGCTGCTCGGCCGCCTGCTGCGGCCGGCCGGGCGGGCGCTCTCCCGCGCCGGACGGCTGCTGGGCACCGACGACCGCCCGCTCACCGCGCACCCCGGCCGGCGGCGCGCCGGGGACCTCGCCTTCGGCCTGGTCGCGGGCGGCCTGATCCTCTGGGGCGTGGTCGACCTCGGCCGCTACCTGGACGACGAGACCGGCCTCGGCGTGCTCGGCGAACCGCTGCTGCTCGGCCTCGCCACCCTCGCCCGGGTCGTCGTCCTGGTGGCCGTGGCCACCCTGGTCTGGGTGCCGATCGGGGTGAAGATCGGCTTCTCCCCCGGGCTCACCCGCGTCGCCCAGCCGGTCGTCCAGGTCCTCGCCAGCTTCCCGGCCAACTTCCTGTTCCCGCTGGTCGTCTGGCTGCTGCTCAGGACCGGCCTGTCGATCGACGTCGGCGGCATCGTCCTGATGGCCCTCGGCGCCCAGTGGTACATCCTGTTCAACACCATCGCCGGGGCCATGGCCATCCCGACCGACCTGCGCGAGGCCATGGACGACCTCGGCGTACGAGGGTGGCAGCGCTGGCGCCGGCTGATCATCCCCGGCATCTTCCCCGCCTACGTCACCGGCGGCATCACCGCGTCCGGGGGCGCCTGGAACGCTTCGATCGTCTCCGAGGTGGTCACCTTCGGCGGCACCACGCTCACCGCGACCGGCCTCGGCGCGTACATCGCGGGGGCCACCGAGCGCGGGGACCACCCGCACCTGCTCGCCGGGGTCGCCGTGATGAGCCTGTACGTCGTCGTCCTCAACCGCCTGTTCTGGCGCCGCCTGCAGCGGCTGGCCGAGCGCCGCTACTCGCTCTGAACCCGCTCCTTCTCGAATCCGCCCGGAGGAACTCCCATGAGCTTCAAGACCCTGCTCGCCCGTCGCACTACCGCCGACGTCGCCCCTACCGCCGTACCCGCCGTGCCCGCCGGCCGTCCCGTCGACGGCGAGGTGCTGCTGGAGACCGTCGGCCTGACCAAGACCTACGCCGGTGCCGACGGTGAACTGCCCGTCCTGTCCGGCATCGACCTGGAGATCCGCGCCGGCGAGATCGTCGCCCTGCTCGGCAAGTCCGGCTCCGGCAAGTCCACCCTGCTGCGCTGCCTCGCCGGTCTCCTCCCGCCCAGCTCCGGCACCGTCTCCTACCGCGGCACCCCGCTGAACGGCGCCAACCCCGGCACCGCGATGGTCTTCCAGACCTTCGCCCTGCTGCCCTGGCTCACCGTCCGGCAGAACGTCGAACTCGGCCTGGAGGCCCGCGGTGTGAACCCCCGCGAACGCGCCGAGGCCGCCGGCCGGGCCATCGACCTGATCGGCCTCGACGGCTTCGAGTCCGCCTACCCCAAAGAGCTCTCCGGCGGCATGCGCCAGCGCGTCGGCTTCGCGCGTGCCCTCGTCGTCGAGCCGGACGTGCTGATGATGGACGAGCCGTTCTCCGCCCTCGACGTCCTCACCGCCGAGAACCTGCGCGGCGAGCTGATGGAGCTGTGGGAGTCCGGCCAGTTCCCCACCCGCGCCGTCGTCCTGGTCACCCACAACATCGAGGAGGCCGTCCTGATGGCGGACCGCATCGTCGTCCTCGGCTCCCGCCCGTACGGCACCATCCGCGAGACCGTCGAGGTCCGCCTCGACCGCCCGCGCGACCGCGACTCGCCCGCGTTCGACGAACTCGTCGACCGGGTCTACCGGATCATGACCGGCCGCCCCAAGGAGACCCGCCTGCCCGGCCGCGGCGAGGCCGTCCGGACGGACCGGCGGACCGTCGCCAACACCCCGCTGCCCACCGCCACCGTCGACGGCCTCTCCGGCCTCGCCGAGATGATCGCCCACCGCGGCGGCCGCTGCGACCTGGCCGACCTCACGGAGGAACTGGGCCTGGACATCGACGACATGCTCCCCCAGGTCGACGCCCTCGACCTGCTCGGCTTCGCCGGGATCAGCGGCGACGAACTGTTCCTCACCGACACCGGGACCGCCTTCGCCGACGCCGACGTCCAGCGGTCCAAGGCCATCTTCGCGACCGCCGCCCTGGAGGTGCCACTGGTCAGGCTGATCACCAACGGCCTGCGCGGCCGCGACGGCGCCGCCGTCCGGGCCGGCTTCTTCCGCGACCTGCTCGCCCACCACTACACGAGCGAGCAGGTCGACCGGCAGCTGGAGACCGCGACGGACTGGGGCCGCTACGCCGAGCTGTTCAGCTACGACGCCGGGCCCCAGGAGTACCGCCTCGACGAGGGCCCGCACTGAGGCGGCGGGTGCGGGGGGCGGCCCGCCCCGACAAGGGTCCGTACTGAGACCGCAAGCCCGACGACAGCCCTCCTCAACGGGACCGCGCCGAGATCGCGGGCGCGCGGACGATCCGCCCCGACGAGGGACCACACCGAGGCCGCCGGTGCGGCGACAGCCCGCCCCCACGAAGATCCACGCCGAGACCGCAGAGCCAGGCGACGCCCGGCCCCGGTCCCGGTCCGGGTCAGCCCGCCTGACCGGTGGCCGGGCGGCGGGCGCCCAGCCTGGCGGCGCGCGCCGGCTGCTCCTGGAGCGCGGCCGCCGGCGGCGTGCCGCCGCTGCCACCGCCCTCGCCGCGCTCCGGCAGGGCGTGTGCCATCAGCGCGGCCTCCGTCAGCAGCCCACGCACCTCGGCCGCCCGGTAGTAGATCCGCGTCCCCTCCCGGCGCGAGACCACCAGGCCCGCCGCCTTCAGCTTCGCCAGATGCTGCGAGGTCGCCGCCACGTGCGCGCCCAGCAGGGCGGCGAGGTCGCTGACCGGAAGCTCCCGCCCGCTCAGCGCCCACAGCAACCGGTACCGCGAGGGGTCGGCGACCGCCTTCAGCACCACGACCGCCCGCTCCGCCGCCTCCGCGTCCCACGGCTCTTGTTGCGCATCCATGCAAGAATCCTACCGACGCACCGCCCTCCCCCGTCAGCCGAATTCCGCCGCCCTGCCGCTCCCCTGCGGGACCCCCCAAGGGCCATCCAGCCGGGGCCGCGGCGTGGGCCTCAGCCCGCCCGGCACGACGGGCCACCCCAACGCCGCTCGGCCCGCCCTCGGGGGCGGACGACGCAGGGCTTTAAAAAAGGCCCTTGCAGATGTGATAGGGCTTCACCAACGGGAGAGGCCATGCCGGGGCTTCGGGCACCCCAGCGGACGGTGGCACGGTTCCATGTCCATGGTGCACGCCCGCTCCGGACGGCGCGGGCGGGTTCGCGCGATCGCCGGCGCGCCGAGGCCGGGGGCTCGGCGCGGGCCTCGGCTTGAACAGCACGACGGCCCCCACGGCGCCCAGCCAGCCCCGGGGCGGACGACGCCGAGTCCAAGAGGTCACCTCATTTGGGCGGCTGAGTAGCTTCCGGGCGTGTCGATTGTGGAGCATCCGATGCCGGACGAGTTGTGGGAGCTGTTCCAGCTGGTGGTGCCAGACGCTCCAATGCCTCCGCAGGATGGTGGTCGGCCGCGATACGGCGACCGGGAGGTGCTGGCGGCGATCGTGTTCGTCGTGACCTCCAGGTGTACCTGGGCCCAGTTGCCGCCCTGCTTCGGCCCCTCCGGGCCGACGGCAGATCGCCGCTTCACCGAGTGGAGCAAAGCCCCGGGTGTGGGCCAAGCTCCACCGCGTCGTCCTCGACGAACTCAGCTCGTGGGGCGAGCTGGACTGGTCGTGCTGCGCGGTCGACTCGGTGAACATGAGGGCCCTCGAAAGGGGGGAGCCGACAGGTCCGAATCCTGTCGATCGGGCAAGTACGGGCCGAAGATCCACCTACTCACCGAACACACCGGTTCACCCCTGTCGGTCGGGATCTCCAGAGCCAACGTCCACGACGGCCAGGCACTGATCCCGCTCGCCGACGGCATCCCGCCCATCAGCTCGCGGCGCGGCCCCCGACGACGCCGACCCGGCAAACTGCACGGCGACAAAGCCTACGACCACTGCTTCATCCGCTCCTACCTGCGACGACGGCAGACCCCGGCCCGCATCGGCCGCCGCAGGGTCGACTCGTCGGCCCGCCTTGCCAGGCATCGCTGGGTGATCGAGAGGACTGTCTCCGGACTCAACGGCTTTCGCCGGCTCCACCGCCGACACGAGCGCAAGGCCGATCACTTCGCGGCCTTCGCCGGCATCGCGGCCGCCCCGATCTGCCACCGCCGACTGGCCAAGGGCGAAGTGGTCCGAAGCTGTCAGCACTGATCGGTCACCGCTCGACGGCGCCTTCAGGAGGCCGCACCCTGAGCTGGGCACTGCCAGTCGGCCGCGTCGATCGCATGGCCCGCCATGTCAGCGAGGTGGAAGCAGTGGCCGTTGGCCCAGACCGTGACCGAATCACGTCGATGCATAACCTGGAAGGGCTCGTCCCCACGCGACGTCCCGGACCAGGAACCATCGGCCGCCGGCGAGTGGGTGACAACAACGAAGGTCTGCTGCCGCTGGATCCGGTAGGTGTCCGCCCAGGGCTCCACGGTCAGCTCCAGCGCCGCTTCATCGTCGTTCGTGATCAGCAACCGCGCAGTTCCCCCGGCGAACATATCCAGTACTTCCCCTTGCCCCTGGGCCTGACCTTGCAGGCACGCGCCCTCCTCGGGCGCACATGACCTGATCCTCACACACGGGATCGGATTCGCCCGCGCCATCCCCCTTGTCTGCCATCGCAGACCCTCCGAACAATATGACTTCCAAGGAGAAGCCTTTGCGGGCGCGATAGGGCGTAACAGGCGCAAGAGGCCGTACCGGGGCTTCGGGGGCCCGTCGGTCGGGGTGGCCGGTTCGCGTCGCGGCCGGATGTGATCGTCGGCGGTCGGGTCGAGTTGCGGGCGGGCGGGGCTCGGGCGGAGATGGGAGGGGGTGGGCAACAGCACCGGACTCGTCCACGGGCCGTCCGGCCGAGGAGGAACCATGTCGCACCACAAGTCGAACAAGGACGTCGAGGGCGATCCCGACACCGGCCACGGCCGCGGCCTGCCACGGCGCCCGGATGAGGCGGAGCTGGAGGAGCGCACCGAGGAGGACCGCGAGGAGGTGGGTCTGCCGCCGGACGGTGAAGCGGCCGACGAGGACGCCGGGTAGGCGACGGGGGCGCGGCCCGCCCGCGCGGGCGGGCCGCGCCGGTCAGGCGGTGTGCAGGAGGCGGGTGGCTTCGGTCATGGCCGGGCCGAGGGGGAGGTCGAGATGGAGGGCGGCGAGGTTGTCGGCGCGGGTGGGGCCCTGGTTGACGATGGCGACGGGCAGGTTCGCGCGGGCGGCGCGGCGGACGAAGCGCAGGCCCGAGAGGACCGTGAGGGAGGAGCCGAGGACCACCAATGAGCGTGCGGCATCCACCAGTTCGTAGCAGTGCTCGACCCGGGGGACGGGCACGTTCTCGCCGAAGAAGACCACGTCCGGCTTGAGCACGCCGCCGCAGTCCGCGCACGGCGCGACCCGGAACCCGGCGACCTGTTCCGGCGCGAGCTGCGCGTCGCCGTCCGGGCGCAGCTCGGCTTCGAGGTGGCGGAAACCCTGGTTCAACTCGTCCAGGCGTTGGTCGAGTTCGGCGCGCGAACTGGTGCGCCGGCAGTCCAGGCAGATCACCCGGTGGAGTCCGCCGTGCAGTTCGACGGCCTCCCGGGTGCCGGCCGCGCGGTGCAGTCCGTCCACGTTCTGGGTGATGACGGCGGTGACGTGCCCGGAGGTGCGCAGCCGTTCCACCGCCCGGTGGCCGGCGTTCGGCCGGGCCCGGGCGAAGGCGGGCCAGCCGGTGTGGCTGCGGGCCCAGTAGCGGCGCCGGGCGGCCTCGCTGCCGGTGAACTCCTGGTAGGTCATCGGGGTGCCCGCGCGGTGGCGGCCGGTGGCGCCGCGGTAGTCGGGGATGCCGGACTCGGTGGACAGGCCGGCGCCGCTGAGCACCACCGCGCCGCGCCGGTCCAGCAGCCGGACGAGCTCCGCGAGGCCCGCCGAGCTGAACGGGCTCTCCGGAGCCTCCGGGGCGGTGGTTTCCGACGCGTCCATACCGCCGAGGGTAACCCCGGGGCCGGAGCACGGCACCGACGGGCTAGGAGCCCGTCGCCGCGAACGCGGCGATCCGCGCCAGGGCCGGCCGCCAGCCCGCCGTGGTGTCCACGACCAGGCAGGGGACGTCCAGCGCGATCGGCTGCCAGGACTCGATCGGCCGCTCCCCCGCCGCGATCCGCCGCAGGTACTCGGCGTCCGCGTGCACGGCCCGGGAGGGCACGGCGGCGGCCCGGTCGGCGATCCGCCGGTGGGCGAGCCCGGGGTCGACGGCGCAGCGCACGATGCGGAGGTCGGCCACGGCCGCGAGCGGCTCCAGGCCCGGGCGCCACAGCCGGTCCTGGAAGGCGGCCTCCGCCACCAGGCTGGTTCCCGCCGCCAGGTGGTCACCGATGACGCGGAAGAACTCGTGCAGCGTCCACAGGTCCGGGTTCCCATCGGTGTGGGTGCCGGTGGCGGCCATCCGCTCCTTGAGCTCGTCCCGGCAGACCGCCGGCCAGCCGAGCGCCCCGGCCAGGGCGTGCGCCAGCGTGGTCTTGCCCGCCCCGGGCGGTCCACTGACGGCGACCAGCGTCGGACGGCCGGTCCTGCCTCGTGAGGTCATCTGATGCCTCCAAGGAAGCCCCGGCCTTGAGGCCGGGGAGGAATTGGATCACCCGCGTAGAGGTCAGGAGTGGCCGAGTCGCGGTCAAGGCGGTCCGGCGTCTCGTAAGGTGATCATCCGTCATGTTGTCACAAGCAGCGGTGTCAGTGTGTGATCCATGGCGACCACTCACGTGAAGCGGGCGTTCAAGTCCCGGAAGAAGTCCCGCCGGTCTGCCGAGTACACCAGTTCGGCGTTCCGGTTCCGGGGCGGCCGACTGACCTTGGCGAAGATGACCGATCCGCTGGACATCGTGTGGTCGCGTCCGATTCCGGAGGGCGTTTCCCCGTCCACGGTGACCGTCTCGCAGGACGCGGCCGGGCGCTGGTTCGTCTCGATGCTGTGCGAGGACCGGCCGACCGTGCCGGCGCCGGTCAATGCTGCCGTGGGTATCGACGCAGGGATCACCAGCCTGGTGACGCTCTCCATCGGAGAGAAGATCACCAACCCGAGGCATGAGGGCAAGGACCGGGAACGCCTCGCCAAGGCCCAGCGGGATCTTTCCCGCAAGGCCAAGGGTGACGGCGCCAACCGGGCCAAGGCCCGGCTCAAGGTCGGGAAGGTCCACGCGCGGATCGCCGACCGGCGCAGGGACTTCCTGCACAAGCTCACCACTCGACTCGTCCGCGAAAACCAAACGATCGTGATCGAGGATCTGACCGTCCGGAACATGCTCGGGAACCGGAAGCTCTCCCGAGCCCTCGCGGACGCGAGCTGGACCGAGCCGCGGTCCATGCTGGAGTACAAGGCCGACTGGTACGGGCGTGAGCTCGTGGTCATGGACCGCTGGTTCCCCTCGTCCAAGCTGTGCTCGGCCTGCGGCACCCTGCAAGGCAGGATGCCGCTCAACGTCCGCGAGTGGACGTGCGCCTGCGGAACGACCCACGAAAGGGAGGTGGCGGGCGGCGGCGGAACGGCGCGGAATCCCGTGGCTTGACATCCTCCCTGCCCTGAAGGGCCGGGGTAGCGGGGCACCGGTGTACGGGGCGGGCCCGGGTGGTGGCCCGGGCCCGCGTGGTGCCGGTGATCAGGACTTCGCCGGGGACCCGCCGTCGGCCGGCGCATCGGCCTTGCCGCCCTGGTTCAGCAGGCCGCCGAGGATGCTCGGGTTGGCGGCGCCGGCGGCCGCCCCGGCCGGTGTCCGTTTGGCGGCGGCCTCGGCTGCGATCTTGGCCATCTTCTCCAGGTGTTCGGTGGCGGTCTTCATGGCCTCCTGAGCACGTTCACCGGCCGCCTTGTCGTTGCCGGCGGCGGCTTCGATGCCCTTGGTGAGCACCTGGCTCATGCTGTTGAGGCCGCTCATGTCGCGGAACAGGTTCGCGGTGGCGATGGCCTGCGCCGCTTGCAGGCCGGTCGGGTCGGGCATCGCCGCCGGCGGCGTGAACCTCGCCTCGGAAGCACCCAGGCCGGCCACCGTGACGTCGAGGTTCTGGGCGCGCGTTCCGGTGGCGACCGGCGCGATGTCGGCCGGGGTGATCTGGATGGGCGAGTCCTTCCAGTTCCAGAACCGGGTGAGGTCGATCTTCTCGGCCGAGTTGGCCCGGCCCAGTACGGCCTCGGCGAAGACGCCGTTGGTGGCGATGGCGATCGTGTTGGTCACCGGCGTCCCGAAGGTGTTGTCGCCGGGCTGGCGGGCCTTGGTCCACGCGTCCCGTTCCTGCTCGCTGCCGAAGTTCCACCGGAAGCCGAGGTAGTTGCCGGTGGCGGCGATCGGCTTCGGGTCCAGCAGCGTGCCGAGCAGGACCGGCGCGGCGTTCGAACCCGCTGGCGTGTACGAGTAGTTGGCGAGGATGCGGCTGAGCGTCAACTCGTCGGCGTTGGCCCAGACGGCCTGGCTGTAGTGGCGGCGGTTGTCGTTCAGGTGGTCCAGGACCGGCTGCGGCACGTTCCCGCCGCGGACGTGGAAGCCGAGCGACGCGAGGTAGGTGCGGTTGCCGGACTTCACCGTCGAACCGAACAGCCCGCAGATGGCGGCGCCGCCGGCGTCCTCGCTCAGGTCCGGCGCGGCTGAGGTGGTCTCGGCGATCCCGAGGTTGACCACGCCCGAGGTCATCGTCAGGCGCAGCCCGGCGAGGCTGCCGCGGGCGGCCGTGCCGGACCAGGCGTCGACGGAGAGCAGCTTGTCGGCGGCTCCGAAGGTGTGGGACGCGCGCTGCTGCACGCCGGAGCCGCCGGTGTCGCCGCAGCGGAAGGTGTGGCCCGGGAAGACCACCTGGAGGCTGCGGATCCCGAACTCGTCGTACCAGACGTCGATCTTGGACGCGTAGGGGGAATCGGTCTTCGGCGGGACGTCGAACGGGATCGGCGTCTCCCGTGGCGCGGTGAACAGTCGGAGGAGGTGCCCGGTGTTCAGAAGGGCCCAGTACTCGCCGCCGACGGACGAGACGACATCCACGATCACGGGGACCCCGGCGAAGTACTTGGGGGCGGTCCACGTCGTCGCACCAGCCTCCACCACGAGGGCCTTCCCGTCGGCCGTGATGCCCCAGAGCACGCCGTCAGGCCCGGCGGACAGCCGCTGCACGTTCGGCGCCGGGGTCCGCTCCACCCAGGTGGTGCCGCTGCGCTCCCAGGTCCGCCCCTCCCGGCAGTACCACACCTTGTTCTTGCCGACGATGGCGACGTCGTCGGCAAGGGTGGTCGTGTCGTGCGATAGGCCGTTCGGGTCGCGGTAGTGGAGCGCATTGCCCGTGCCGATGAGGTAGAGCGTGCCGTCCGAGCCGCAGGCGAGGCTCCGCCCCACCCAGCCCTGCGGGTCGGGCCGCCAGGTCGTCCCGTCGAACTGCACGAGAAAGCCGTCGGCCCTGAGCGCCCACACGGTGTTCTTGCCCGGTGCGATGCGGATCAGCTCGCTGCCCAGTCCGTTGGTGGACAGCGGGTTCCACTGCCGGGTCACCGGATCGAACCGGACCGGGCTGCCGTCGGACCTGCGCACCCCGTACACGCCCATGGCCGAAGCGGCGATGTCGACCAGGTCCACCCCGTCGAACACCTGGGGAACCGACGGCGTCTCAGGGGCGGAGCACGCGTCGAGCTTGCGCACGGTGGTGTCGAACGGGTTGGCGGCCCGGATCTTCGCCGCCCACTCGGTCGGCGCCACCGACGCGAGCACCTCCTTGTACCGCTGCAGGGTGGTGGCGTTGAAGGTGAGCTCCTGCAGCGGGATGAACAGGCAGCGTTCCAGCTTGGTCGGCTTGGTCGTCACGCTGTAGACCTGAACGACCTCGTAGTACTGCACCGACATCGCGTGCATGTGGTTGTAGTTGGTGACGACCCGGGTGAGGACCTTCTCCTTCTCCGACTGCGTCGTCTCGCGCACGACCGTCATGTTCCGGCTGCGGGCCGCGGTCGCCAGCTGCTGGGTCCGCGCGCTGATCCGCTGCGTCGCGTCGTTCGCGACCGACATCACGCCGGTCGAGCGCGACACCGCCGTCGTGAAGCCCGAGTTCGACGACTCGCCCCAGTTGGCGCCGCCGCTGATCACGCCGAGCGAGGCTCCGAAGCTGCCGCCGGAGCTGGACGACTTGCTCGACTGGGACGTCCGGGACGTGCCGTACTGCTCCTCGCGGGCGATCGCGTTGGCGACTTCGCTGATCGACCGGCTCTGGTCGGTGGTGCCGGACAGCGTGTCGTTCTCGGACGTCGCCTCGGTGCCGGTGGCCTTGGTGCTGCGCTGCCAGTCGACGACCGCGACCTTGGTGCTCTCGCCGGGCGCGAGTGCCAGGCTGTGCAGCAGCCGGCCGAGTGTGACTCCCTGGGCCGACCAGGTCTGCTCGGTCGTGACGATCATGCCCTCGGCCGGGCGGTCGTAGAACGGGAGGTTCTCCTCGCCGAGGTCGATGGCGCCGGTCAGCTTGCGCGCCGGCTTCGCTCCGGGGATGTCGGTGAGCACCACCGAGCGGTACCGGACGATCTCCGTCGGGTAGTTGCCGGTGGTCGGCAGCAGGTCCTTCGGCGTCGCGCCGTCGAGCATCGCCTTGTCGACTTCGAACTTGGGTGACGTACTCGCCGGGGTCGCCGGGGCCGTCGTACTCACCGGCGTCGTCGTGGTGGTCGTGGTCGTCGTGCTCGTGACCGGTGTGGTGGCAGGTGTTCCGGTGCTCGGGGTACTCGGGGTGGTCATCACGATTCCCGTCTGCGCAAGAGGCGAGGGGGATTCCGACATGGTCGCCAGGACTTGGAGCGCCCGGCCCATGGGCGAATGACGCCTTCCGGATCACTTGAAAGTACACAGCCCGTTCACAACAGCCGCACACTTTGCCGAAGTTGGCCAGAACCCGTGCCCGGCTCCGCAGCTCTCACACAGTGCGGCTCCGGAACCCGTCGACCACGGTGCAGTCGTGCCTCGAACTCGGCCAGCGGAAGGTGATCTGGTCCTGGATGTCCAGGGGCCTGGCGTCGTACAGCGCGAAGACGGTCAACCGGGTGCCGTCCGTGGTCTCGTCGCGGATGGGCCGGTACCGGTTCCCGGCCGTGTCCCGGACGGTGATGGGGCCGGGGCCGGCATCCGCGAGCACCAGGGTGACGATCAGCGTGTCCCCCTCGGCGACCGGACTGCCGACCGGCAACGACTCGCCGGTGCTGGTGGCCCCGCCGGGCGGGGCGGCGGCCACCCGGTCACCGCCCCGGCCGAGCGAGCCGCACGCGCCCGGCGTCCGGGCACCGGCCGGGAAGGCCTGCCGGTCCCCGACGGCGGTGTCCGGCCCGCCGGGGACCGGGGTGGCGGCCAGGGGCAGGTCCAGCAGGACGGCGAGCAGACAGCCGACCGACAGAACAGGCCACCGGAGGCGCCGCCGGGTGGAGCGGCACGCGAATCGACGGGTGGAGCGGCGGACGGACAGGTGCGGCCCCGTCCGGTCCGGCTCCCAGGACTCCTGTGGTGCCGCCACCCGCGGTGCCACGTCCGGCGCGGGCGGCTCGGCGGCGGCGTGCGGCACCGGCGCGGACGCCGCCGGCGGCACCGGTGGTTCGGGCGACTGCTGGCACACCTGGATGCGCTGCCAGGCGGATCGCCAGCGCGCGACTCCGTCGGCGGGCACGCCGAAGGCGGCGGCGAGGGCCAACACCCGTTCCAGGGGCGGGAGACGGCTCCGCTGCGGGTTGAGGTCCCCGGAGAGGGTGCTGCGCGGCAGACCGGTCCGGCGTTCGAGTTCGCGCAGTGACGGATCGCCGGACCACGCCTTGACGGCCCGGACCAGGCACACGAACTCCTGCGGTGTGGCCGCTTCGCCCGGATCGGGCATCGTCGCCGGCTCCCCGGCCCTGTCCCGCTCGGTCATCCGCCCCCCTTGAGTGATCGGTTCGATCGGTTGATCGTGGCGTCTGCGCCGCGGACCATCCTGGCCAACCCCGACTGATCACTCCATGGCGTCCGCTTGGCGTTCTAGGATGATCTGTTGTCAGGAGCCCGTCAGGGTTCTGCTTCGGGGGGCGGAGACGATCGTGTCGGGGGACTTCGGAGAGCTGCTGCGCCGCCATCGCTACGCGACCGGGTGGACCCAGGAGGAACTCGCGGAACGGTCGGGCGTCTCGACGCACGCGATCAGCGTGCTGGAATCGGGCCGGCGGCGGCCCCGACTGTCCTCGGTGGCGCGGCTGGCCACGGCCCTGGGGCTGGACCCGGCCGACCGCGACCGGCTGCTCTCCGCCGCACGCGGCGAGCCGGCGGCGGAGCCGGAGCGCCCGGACGGACACGTGGTGCCGCGGCTGCTGCCGTACGCCGTCCCGGACTTCACCGGACGGCGCGGCGAAGTGGAGCGGCTGCTGGCCCTGGCCGCCGGAGCGGGCGGCGGCCGGGCGCGTCCGCTGGTGATCTCGGCCATCGACGGCATGGCCGGAGTCGGCAAGACCGCGCTGGCCGTCCACGTCGGGCACGCGCTCGCCGACCGCTTCCCGGACGGACAGCTCTTCGTGGACCTGCGCGGTTTCACCCCGGGCCAGCGGCCGCTGGAACCGGGCGCGGCGCTGGCGAGCCTGCTCCGGGCGGTCGGTGTCAGCGAGAACGCGCTGCCGTCGCGCACCGAGGAGCGCACCCGGTTGTGGCGCAGCCGGGCGGCGGGAAGGCGGTACCTGGTGGTGCTGGACAACGCCGTCGACGCCGAGCAGGTCCGCCCGCTGATCCCCGGCGGCCCGCGCTGCCTGGTGCTGGTGACGTCCCGGCGACGGATGCCCGCGCTGGACGGGGCGGTCAACGTCTCCCTGGACGTACTGGACCACGAGGAGGCCGTGGCGCTGTTCGCCCGAGTGGCCGGCCCGGACCGGGTCGCGGGACACGGCGCCGCCGTGGACGAGATCGTCGCGCGGTGCGGCAGACTGCCGCTGGCGCTGCGGATCGCCGCCGCCCGGCTGGCCCACCATCCCGCCTGGACGCCGGTGGAGTTGCTGCAGCGGATCCGGCGGCCCCAGCGGCTGCTGACCGAGCTCTCCGACCACGACCGGAGCGTCGCGGCGGCCTTCGTGGAGTCCTACCACTCCCTCTCCGGCACCCAGCGGCGCGCGTTCGGGCTGGCCGCGCTCCATCCCGGCGAGGACGTCACGCCGCACGCCCTGGCCGCTCTGGTCGAGGCTACGCCGGACGAGGCCGAGGGGCTCCTGGAGTCGCTCCACGACCACCACCTGCTGATCGAGCACACGGCCTTCCGGTACACCTTCCACGACCTGCTGCGCACCTTCGCCGGTGAACTGATCGCCCGGGAGGCGTCCGAACCCGTCCGGCGGGCCGCGCTGATCCGGCTGTTCGACCACTACCGTCACACCGCCGCCTCGGCGATGGACCGGCTGGCTCCGCTGGAGCGGCACCACCGACCGGGGCCGGGCGCGCCCGGCGGCACCCCCGTGGTGTTCGCCGACCGGGCGGACGCGACGGACTGGCTGGTCCGGGAGCAGGACAACCTGCTGGCCGTCGTCCGGCACGCCGCCGACGCCGACCTGCCGGAGTACGCGACGGACCTGCCGGCGATCCTCTGGCGCCACCTCAAGCGCCACCTGCCCGCCCGGGAGGCGCTCGGGCTGGGGCTCGGCGCCCTGCGGGCCGCCCGGCAGCTCGGCAGCGCGGCCGGTGAGGCGGCCGCCCTGCGGCAGCTCGGGCTGGTCCGGTACCAGCTCGGCGAGTTCGCACAGGCACTCGACCTGCTCCACCGGGCCCTGGAGATCCAGCAGCGCACCGGCAACCGCCCCGGCGAGGCCCACGTCCTGGCCAACCTGGGCCTCACCCTGACCCGGATGGGCCGCCTGGAGGAGGCCCTCGACCACCACCGGCGGGCGCTGCGGCTCAGCCGGGAGATCCCCGAGCCGGCGGTCGAGTCGATCGCCCTGACCAATCTGGGGCCCACGCTGACCAGGCTCGGCCGGCTGCCGGAGGCCCTGGAGCACCACCGGGAGGCGCTGGAGTTCCACCGGCGCGCCGGAAACCGGCTCGGCGAGGCCATCGCGCTCAATCAGCTCGGCGAGCACCAGCAGCGGCTGCGCCGCCATCCGGAGGCCCTCGACCTCTACCAGGAGGCCCTGGAGCTGCACCGCGACCTCGGTGACACCTTCGGCCAGGCCGAGTCGCACACCCTGCTCGGCGAGGCCCTGCTGGCGCTGGACGCTCCGGCGAGCGCCCTCCGGCACTTCCGGGCCGCGATCGAGCACCTGCCGCACACCGGTGAGCGGTACAACCTCGGCCGCGTCCACGTCGGGCTGGCGCGCACCCACCGGCGCCTGGGCGAGCCCGGCACCGCCCGGATCCACGCCGAACAGGCCGTCGAGATCCACACCGCGCTGGACATCCCGGAGGCGGCCGAGGCCCGGGCCCTGCTCGACTCGCTGCCGGAGTGACCCGCCCGGCCGGGGTACCGGGCGGGCGGGAGCGGCTCCCCCGACGCCGCTCCCGCCGCATTCACGCCGACCCGGTCAGTTGATCAGGCCGCACGCCCAGGTGTTGTTGTGGGCGGTATCGATCAGGCACGCCTGCAGGCTCTGGCCCGGTCCGTCGTAGTACCACGCCGACGGGTCGCTGCTGGGGGTCGCGCCGGCGGCGCCCAGCCACTTCCAGGCGTTCCGGTCGAAGACCCCGAACAGGCAGTGACCGGGGTTGGCCGTCGGGATGATCCGCATGTATTCGTGGTGGTCGCCCCCGAGTTGGATGTCCTCGACTGCCTCACAGCCGCCGGTGCCGAACCAGTTCTGCGGAGTCGCGCTCGCGGTCCCGATCCCGAACACGCCGAGCGCCGCGGTCGCGACAGCGGCGGCGGCGACGCGCTGCACGGTCCTGGTGATTCGCATGGTGCTCCTTCGAAGAGTCGATTCCGCCCCGGGAACGGTGCCGGGGCCACTCGAACCTCAGCAGTCCGCCGGGCAGCCGAACAAGCGGTCGAACGGCACCTCGGACGGTCCCGGACGGTCCCGGACACCCTCGGACGTCGTCGGACGTCCCCGGACACCCTCCGGACGGCCCCGAGAAACTCCAGTAACACCAGCCACAATGACCACCTGAAATCCCAGGAATCCCACCCGGCACCGGGCGGAAGATCGCTCTTCAGATATCGAGCACCCGTTTCAGACATCGCCCCCTCTGGATGGCCCCGATGCTCTAGATTGATTTTCGCTTCGCACCGCCGGGCGTGGAGCGGCCAATGACCATCTACAGCAGCGGCGCCGTGGACAGTGTTCACGTGACGCCGTGCCAGGCGGCATGCCATTCGGGGGGAGGCGGGGCCTCCCGGTGGTGGAACAGCGCGGCACGGGAGGCGGGGCCTCCCAAGGGGAGGAACAGGGCGGGAGGCGAGAGCCTTCCGGGGGGAGGAACCGTGTGGAGCGAACACGTCGAACCCACTGCCGACCTGGAGCGGGCCGTTAAGCAGGGGGAGGGAGAATTAGTCAACCCGTTTCTCCCGACGCGGGGGCGTCGGATCAACGGGAGAATCGGTCGACCGTCGACCGATTGGGAGCAACAGTACCGCCGTGCGGTTATCATCACCGATACTGCGGCCACCGCCTTTGTGGTGGCGGCGATAGGAAGCTTCTTCGGGGTTAGGGACGCCGCCAACTGGCACGAGAAATGGGGAATTCTCGCCTTCGGCACCGAGCTGTTGGTGCTCGGTTCCCTGGCGACCACCCGGTCGTGGGCCGCGGCCGTGCTCGGCCAGGGCGCGGAGGAGTTCCGCCGGCTCGGACGCTCGCTGTTCGCGGCGGCCGTCGTGCTGGCGCTCGGCGGGATCGCCCTGAGCTCGCACAACATCAAGCTCTGGATCTTCGTCGCGATCCCCGCGATCACGCTGGTCACCATGACCGAGCGTTATCTGCTGCGCCTGTGGCTGCACAAGCAGCGCAAGGAGGGGCGGTGCCTGCGCCCGGTGCTCGCGGCCGGGAGCCCGGCCACCATGCGTGACCTGATCGCGCGGACCCGCAAGTTCCCGCACCTGGGCTGGCGGATCGAGGCGGTGTGCACGCCGTACGGCCTCGGTCACCTCCAGGACCGGCTGGACGGGGTGCCGGTGGTCGGGCGGCTGACGGACGTGGCCAACCACGTCCGCCGGGACGGCTACCGGGTGGTCGCGGTCACCCCGGACCCGCACTGGTCCCCGGACCGGCTGCAGCGGCTGGCCTGGAACCTGGAGGGCGGCGACGCCGAGATGGTGGTGGCGCCCGTGCTGATGGAGGTGGCCGGCCCGCGGCTGCACGTCGACGCGGTGCTCGGGATCCCGATGCTGCGGGTCAGCATGCCGACCTTCACCGGCGGCCCACGGGCGGTCAAGGAGGTCGTCGACCGGCTGGGCGCCGCCGTCCTGCTGGTGCTGTTCTCGCCGCTGATGCTGCTGGTCGGGCTGCTGGTGCTGATGGACAGCCGGGGCGGCGCGTTCTACCGGCAGCACCGGGTCGGCAAGGACGGCCGGCAGTTCACCCTGGTCAAGTTCCGCACCATGGTCGCCGGGGCGGACCGGGCCCGGGCCGAGCTGGCGGACCGCAACGAGGGCGCCGGCCTGCTGTTCAAGCTGCGCCGCGACCCCCGGGTGACCAGGGTGGGCGGGGTGCTGCGCCGGTACTCGATCGACGAGCTGCCGCAGCTGCTGAACGTGCTCACCGGCTCGATGTCGCTGGTCGGTCCGCGGCCGCCGCTGCCGGAGGAGTCGGCCGCGTACGGCCCGGACATCCGGCGGCGACTGCTCGTCAAGCCCGGGCTCACCGGCCTGTGGCAGATCAGCGGACGCAGCGACCTCCCGTGGGAGGAGGCGGTCCGGCTCGACCTGCGGTACGTGGAGGACTGGTCGCTCGCCCTGGACGCGGTGATCCTCTGGAAGACCCTGCGCGCGGTCATCCACGGGCAGGGGGCCTATTGATGCACGGGGCCGATTGATGCGCGGGGCCAAGTGATGCGCGGGGGGCGCTGACGCCCCGCAGGGGGCACTGATGCCCGGCGGGGCATCGACCGAACGAGGCGTGGACGGCAGGTCACAAGGGCCTGTCCGAGGGGAGGAACGGTTCATGAGGGTCAGTGTCCTGGGGCTCGGTTACGTGGGCTGCGTGTCGGCCGCGTGCCTGGCCAGCCTGGGTCACGAGGTCATCGGGGTGGACGTCAGCCAGGTGAAGGTCGACCTGGTCAACGACGGCAAGGCCCCGGTGGTCGAGGAGCGGATCGGCGAGCTCATCGCCGAGGTCGTGCGGACCGGAGCGCTGCGCGCCACCACCGACGTCCGCGAGGCGATCGCGGGCAGCGAGGTGTCGCTGATCTGCGTGGGCACGCCGTCGGAGCCGAACGGCAGCCTGTGCACCACCTACCTGGAGCGGGTGACCGAGCAGATCGGCGCCGCGGTGGCCGAGCGGGGCGGGCGGCAGACCGTCGTGTTCCGCAGCACCATGCTCCCGGGCACCTGCCTCGACCTGCTGGTGCCGATCCTGGAGAAGTTCGCGGACGCCGACGCCGGCGTGGAGTTCGGGGTCGCGGTCAACCCCGAGTTCCTGCGCGAGGGCACCAGCGTGCGGGACTTCTTCGACCCGCCGAAGACCGTCATCGGCCAGCTCGACGCGGCCAGCGGCGACGTCGTCGCGGCGCTGTACGAGGGGCTGCCCGGCGAGGTGTTCCGGGTGCCGGTCCCGGTGGCCGAGGCGATCAAGTACGCGGACAACGCCTTCCACGGCCTCAAGATCGGCTTCGCGAACGAGCTCGGCGCGGTCTGCCGGGCGCTCGGGGTGGACTCGCACCAGGTGATCGACGTCTTCCTGGCCGACCACAAGCTGAACATCAGCCCCGCCTACCTGCGGCCCGGCTTCGCCTTCGGCGGTTCCTGCCTGCCCAAGGACCTGCGGGGTCTGGTCCACGCGGCGCGGCAGGCCGACGTCGCGGTGCCGATCCTCTCGCATGTGCTGCCCTCCAACGCCGAACACCTCCAGCGCGCGGTGGAGTTGGTCGAGCGCACCGGCAAGCGGCGGGTCGGCCTGTTCGGCCTCTCCTTCAAGCCGGGCACCGACGACCTGCGCGAGAGCCCGCTCGTCGAGCTGGCCGAGCGGCTCTTCGGCAAGGGCTACGACCTGCGGATCCACGACCCCAACGTGAACCTCTCGCGGCTGCTCGGCGCGAACCGCGAGTACATCGAGAACCGGCTGCCGCACCTCGCGCAGCTGCTCACCGACTCCGTGGACGAGGTGCTCGGCCACGCCGAGGTGTGCGTGGTCGGGACCAAGGACCCGGCCGTGCTGGCGGCGCTGCCGCACGACGGCAGCCGGGTGATCGTCGACCTCGTCCACCTGCCCGACGCCGCCGCGCGCCGGACCGAGCCGGGGTACGTGGGCCTTGCCTGGTGACGCTGCGGCGGGCGACGGCCGGGGCCGTCGTGCGCTGATCCTGGTGGAGAACCTGTCGGTGCCGTTCGACCGGCGGGTGTGGCAGGAGTGCACCACGCTGCGCGACGCGGGCTGGACGGTGGACGTCATCTGCCCGCGGGGGACCAAGCGGGACACCGAGCCGGAGGCGGTGATCGACGGGGTCCGGATCCACCGGTACCCGTTGCGCGCCGCCACCGGCGGCCCGGCCGGCTACCTGCAGGAGTACGGCTCGGCGCTGTGGCACACCGCCCGGCTGGCCCGCCGGGTCGGCCCGGTCGACGTGGTGCACGCCTGCAACCCGCCGGACCTGCTGTTCCTGCCCGCGCTGTGGCTGAAGCGGCAGGGCGCCCGGTTCGTCTTCGACCAGCACGACCTGGTGCCCGAGCTGTACCTCTCCCGGTTCGACCGCGGCGAGGACCTGCTCTACCGCGGCGTGTGCGCGCTGGAGCGGTGGACCTACCGGGCGGCGGACATCGTGCTCGCCACCAACGAGAGCTATCGGGACGTCGCGGTGCGCCGCGGCGGCCGCCGCCCGGAGGACGTCTTCGTGGTGCGCAGCGCGCCGGACACCGAGCGGTTCCGGCCGGTGCCGCCCGAGCCGGAGCTCAAGCGCGGCAAGCCCCATCTGCTGTGCTACCTGGGCGTGATGGGGCCGCAGGACGGCGTCGACTACGCGCTGCGGGCGCTGGCGAAGCTGCGTGACGAGGTCGGGCGGACCGACTGGCACGCGGTGTTCGTGGGCGGCGGCGACACCTTCGACGCGATGGTGGCGCTGTCCCGGCGGCTCGGGCTCGCCGACCAGGTGGAGTTCACCGGTCGGGTCCCGGACGCCGACCTGGTGCGGTACCTGTCCTCCGCGGACGTGTGCCTCTCCCCCGACCCGCGCAATCCGCTCAACGACGTGTCGACCATGAACAAGGTCCTGGAGTACATGGTGATGGGCCGGCCGATCGTCTCCTTCGACCTGCGCGAGGCGCGGGTGTCGGCCGGGGACGCCGCCGTCTACGCGCCCGCGAACGACGAGAGCCGGTTCGCGGAGCTCGTAGCGGAGCTGCTGGACGATCCGGAGAAGCGGGCCCTGATGGGCAAGGCCGGCCAGGAGCGGATCAACGGGCCGCTCGCCTGGCGGAACTCCCAGCGCGCGCTGCTCGACGCCTACGCCGCCGCCTGCGCCGGCCGCGCGCCGGTGTCGGTCGGCCGCCCGGGCCGGGCCGGGAAGAGGCCGCGCCGTTGAGCGACGAAGCAATACGCCTGGTCACGATCGGCCGGATCCTGCGTCGGCGCTGGCGGCTGCTGGCCGTCCTCGCCGTGGCGGGGGCGCTGGTCGGTTACGGCGCCTCCCTGCTGCTGCCGCCGAAGTACACCACCTCGGCCTCGGTGCTGCTGCCGGGGGCGTGGCAGGAGCGCGAGCTGATGACCCAGGCGCAGATCGTGACGAGTTCGGTGGTCCTCGACCGGGTGGCCGCCGAGCTCGCCAAGACCGGGGCCGTCGGGGGTGACCTGCGGGACCGGGTCACCGCCACGGCCGCGGACGGCAACATCATCAAGATCTCGGGGACGGGCGACACCCCGGAGCAGGCGCAGCGGATCGCCGACCAGGCGGCCCAGCAGTTCGTCGCGTTCGCCGCCCGGATCGCGAGCGACGCCGCCGATCCGCAGGCCTCGCAGCCCGAGGCGGTGCGCCAGTTGGTGGCGCAGGCCAGCAAGCGCATCACCGATCTGGCGGACTCGGCGAATCCGGGCCAGACCGTGGAGAGCGTGCAGGCCCGTACCGAGCTGGCGAAGCTGCGCACCGCATTGCAGGAGGCGGTCGCCAAGCTGGACCAGGCCGATCCGGCGGCCGGCAAGGCCCGGATGGTGGTGATGGGGGCGGCGGCCCGGCCGACCGCCGAGGCGCCGCCGACGAAGGTGCAGCTGGTCGCGGGCGGGGCGCTGTCGGCGGTGCTGGCCGCAGTCATCGGCCACCTCTCCGCGGCGCGGGTGAGCCGCCGGCTGCGCGGTGGGCCGGAGATCGCCGCGGCGCTGGGTTCGGTGCCGCTGGGCACCGTCGACGTGCCGGCCGAGCGGCGCGGGTTCCGGCCGCAGGGTCGCGGGCCGCGGGCGCTGCTACGCCGGCTGCTGGGCCTCGACGTCCGGTGGGACCTGCCGGCCCCGCACGCCTCGGGTGACGAGGCCGACCGGCAGGTCCGCCACCAGCGGGTGTGCGCCCGGCTGCGCGAGCGACTGCCGGCCCCCCGGGGGCTGCTGGTCCTGGTGCCGGACGGCGACGGGGCGGCCGGGCGGGCCGCCGAGCTGCTGGCGGCCGAGGCGGGGGACGACCTGCCGCTGCGGGTGGTGGGGGTGTCGACGGCGCGGCCGCTGGTGCCGGACCGCGCGGAGGAGTCCGGTGCGGTGGTCGTGCTGAGCGCGGGCACCTGGACCGACGGGGAGCTGGCCGGCATCGCCGAGGCGTGTGCGGAGGCCGGGCACGAGGTGGTCGGCACGGTGATCGCCGCCACCGTCCGGGCCTCGCCCGGGCGGGCGGCCGGCCGCCGCAAGGAGAGCCCCGAGCCGGTGCTCGCGGTCGGCCACGAGACGGGGAGAGGCACGGAGTGACGACGAGTACGACGCCGGAGCCGCCGGCCACCGCTCCGCTGGTGGACCTGCGGGCGCTGGTGGTCGCGGTGCGCAGGCGGCGACGCTTCTGGTGTTGCCTGGCCCTGATCGGTCTGCTGGCCGGGACGGCGGCGGCGGTGCTGCTGCCGGCGCCGCCGAGCGCGGTGACCACCGTGCTGGTCGCGCACCAGGCGGACCAGCCGAACGATCCTGGGACGCTTATCCGCACCGACGCCGCCCTGCTGCAGACGGTGGGGATCGCGGGCGCGGCGCTGAAGTCCCTCGGGTCCGCGGAGAAGCCGGCGGACCTGCTGCCGGACTACACGGCCCTCGGCCTGACCAACAACCTGCTGCAGATCACCGTGAAGGGCAGCACCGAGGCGGAGGCGGTGGCCCGGGCCAAGGCGCTGGCCGAGGCCTTCGTCGCGGACCACGTGCGGCGGATCAACGAGACCGCGGACGCCGAGGCGAAGTCCCTGCTCGACCAGCGGGACCGGATGCAGGCGGAGCTCAACCAGGTCAACAAGGATATCGGGGACACGCCGCAGCAGAGCGGGGCGAAGACCTCCGCGCAGCTGGAGGCGCTGTACGCCAGCCGGGCCGAACTCACCTCGCGGATCGCCGACTTCGGCCGGCGGGCCGGGGAGGCGCACCTCGGCACGCCGCGGCTGATCGCCGGCACCCAGATCGTGGACGCCCCGCACGCGGTGAAGGTGTCCCGGAAGAAGACCGCCGCCACCGACGCGGCGATCGGGGCGGTGCTCGGTCTGGTCGTCGGGCTCACGGTGGCCGCGGTGGGCGCGGTGGTGGCGGACCGCCCGGTGCTGCGCCGGGACGTCGCGGAGAACCTCGGCGCCTCGGTCCTCGCGGAACTGCGGCCGGTCCCCCGCCGGACGGTCGGCCGCTGGCAGCGCGCCCGGACCCGGGCGGCCCGGGAGCGGCTCACCACCACCCTGGCGCGCACCGTGCGCGGCTCGGCGGAGCCGGTGTCGCTGCTGGACCTGGGCAGTGCGCGGACCACGGTCGCGGTCGCCCTGGACCTCGCCGCGGCGCTGAAGGAGCAGGGACCGGTGGTCGTCGTCGACGGTCTGCCGGGCCGGCAGCTGGCCAAGCTCCGCCCGGGGCCGGAGGGCCCGACCGTGGTCCGCGGCGACCAGGCCGCGGACAGGCCGGACGGGCCAGTCGGGCCGGACGAACCAGCCGGGTCGGACGGGCCGGACGGTTCGGACGGGACGCGCCGGATCGGCGTCGGCTCGGTGGCCCCCGGGACGGCCTGGACCGACCTGCGCCACCTCGGCACCCGGACGGTGCTGGTGGTGCGGGCCGGGCGGAGCAGCGCGGCCTGGCTGCACACCGTGGCGCGGCAACTCGCCGACCAGCGCATCCCGGTGATCGGCGTGGTGCTGGTCGACCCGGACCCGCGCGACCGGACCGACGGCACGCTCTGGGACGGGCCGCACCCGGTGACCCGCGGCCGGTTCGAGTGGCCGTCCCGGCGCAGCGGCCCGGGCCGGCGGCGGACGGGACTGACGACGACGTGGACCGCGAGGGTCCCCGACAGCGACCAGGAGGTGCGGTAGCACATGTGTGGCATCGCGGGTACGTACCGATGGCCGGACGGGAAGGCCGTCACCGACCTGCTCACCGAGACCCTCGCCCACCGCGGCCCGGACGGGTCGGGCCGGTACAGCCACCCCGTCGGCGACGGGGAGGTGCACCTGGGGCACCGGCGGCTGGCGATCGTCGACCTGTCGCCGACCGGCGCCCAGCCGATGGTGTCGGACGGCCTCGTCCTGACGTACAACGGCGAGCTGTACAACGCTCCCGAGCTGCGGGCCGAGCTGGTGGCCGCCGGGGTGCGCTTCCGCGGCACCTCCGACACCGAGGTGCTGCTGGAGGCCTGGCGGCGCTGGGGCACGGACTGCCTGCCCCGGCTGCGCGGGATGTTCGCGTTCGGGGTGTTCGACGAGCGGACCGGCGAGCTGACGCTGGTCCGCGACCAGCTCGGGATCAAGCCGCTGTTCCTGGTCCGGCGCGGCGAGGGCCTGGTGTTCGCGTCCGAGCTGAAGGCGCTGGCCGCCGCCACCGGCGGCTCGCTGGAGGTGGATCCCGGGGCGCTGGTGGCCTCGCTGCTGTACTACTGGGTGCCGGACTCGCGGTGCGCGTTCCGCGAGGCGGAGAAGCTGCCGCCGGGCAGCTGGCTGCGGGTGCGGCCGGACGGCCGGGTGGACCGCGGCCGGTTCTGGCACCTGCGGGAGGTCGCCGCCGAGGGCCGGGAGCGGGCCCGGGCCGGCGAGCGGCCGGACCTCGCGGCGATCGTCGAGGAGTCGACCCGGCGGCACCTGCTGTCGGACGTGCCGGTGGCGACCTTCCTGTCCGGCGGGCTGGACTCCAGCTACCTGACCGCGCTGGCGGCCCGCGAGCGGCCCGGGATCTCCGCCTACACGATCGGGTTCCGCGCCGAGGACGCCAGGTTCGAGGCGATGCCGGACGACCTGCGCTACGCCCGGCAGGTGGCCGCGCGGTTCGGCGTCGACCTGCACGAGATCGAGATCGCCCCGGACGTGCTCGACCTGCTGCCGCGGATGACGTACCACCTGGACGAGCCGATCGGCGACCCGGCCGCGATCAACACCTTCCTGATCTGCACGGCCGCCCGGGAGGCCGGGGTCAAGGTGATGCTGTCGGGGATGGGCGCCGACGAGCTGTTCGCCGGCTACCGCAAGCACCTGGCGAACCAGCTGGCGGTGCGCTACCAGCGGGTGCCGCGGCCGCTGCGGCGCGGCCTGTCGGCGGCCGTGAACCGGCTGCCGGTCGCCACCGCCAACCGGGGGTTCCGCTCGGTGCGGTTCGCGAAGCGGTTCCTGTCCTTCGCCGACCTGCCGGAGGAGACCGCGTTCCGGCGCAGCTACACCATGTACGACCGGGGCGAGCTGCTGGACCTGCTCGATCCGGACCTGGCCGGCACCGTCGACGACGTGCTGACCGAGCACGCGGACACCTACCGGGACAACGACCTCGACGACTTCGTCAACCGGATGTGCCTGGGGGACGCCCGGATGTTCCTGCCGGGCCTGAACCTCGCGTACACCGACCGGTCGAGCATGGCCGCGTCGACCGAGGTGCGGGTGCCGTACGTGGACGTCGAGGTGGTCCGGGCGGCGTTCGCGGTGCCCGGCGACCGCAAGATCGTCGGACGGCAGGGGAAGGCCGTGCTCAAGGAGGCGGCCACCTCGGTGCTGCCCCGGGAGATCGTGTACCGGCCGAAGGGGCTGTTCAGCGCCCCGCTGCGGGCCTGGATGAGCCGGGACCTGGCGCCGCTGGTGCGCGAGGTGGTGAACGACGGCGTGCTGGTCAACTCCGGGCTGCTGCGCCGCGACGCGCTGGCGCGGATGGTCGCCGAGGACGCCGCCGGGCAGCAGGACTACTCCAAGCACCTGTGGCACGTGCTGACCCTGGAGTACTGGTACCGCGGCGCGACCGCCGGCTCCGACCGGGGCGCCCGGGCGACGGCGTAGCACCCGCTCGACGGCCTGACGGCCTCACCGCATGACGGCTTGACGCATAGACACAAGGGGACTTCCGGTGAAACAGGTTGTGCAGAACTACAAGAGCGGTGAGCTGGCGGTGCTCGACGTGCCGGAGCCGGGGTGCAAGCCCGGCGGGGTGCTGGTGCGCAGCGCGTTCTCGCTGATATCCACCGGGACCGAGCTCATGAAGGTGTCCGAGGCCGGCATGTCGATGCTGGGCAAGGCCCGGTCCCGTCCGGACCAGGTGGCCAAGGTGATGCAGAGCGTGGCCACCAACGGGCTGCCCGCCACCTACCGCAAGGTGATGGGCAAGCTGGACTCCTACACGCCGCTGGGCTACTCGCTGTGCGGGGTGGTCGAGCAGGTCGGCGCCGGGATCGACGACGTGAAGGTCGGCGACCTGGTGGCCTGCGCGGGCAACGAGCACGCGCTGCACGCCGAGCTGAACTGGGTGCCGAAGAACCTCTACACCCCGGTGCCGGACGGCCTGGCGCCCCGGCACGCGGCCTTCGGCACCGTCGGGTCGATCGCGCTGCAGGGCGTGCGGCAGGGCGAGCCGCAGCTCGGCGAGGTGGCGCTCGTGATCGGCCTCGGACTGATCGGCCAGCTGGTGGTGCAGCTGCTCACCGCGGCGGGCGTGCGGGTGGTCGGCGCCGACCCCGACCCCTCGCGCTGCGAGCTCGCCGAGCGGCTGGGCGCCGCGGCCGCGGGCGATCCCGGGTCCGCGGCGGTGGAGGCCGCCGTCGCCGAGCTGACCGACGGTCACGGCGTGGACCAGGTGTACCTGGCGGCCGGCGGCGGCAGCAACCAGCCGGTGGAGCTGGCCGCGCACCTGGCCCGGGACCGCGGCCGGGTGATCGACATCGGCAAGTGCCGGCTGGACCTGCCGTGGAACGCGTACTACGAGAAGGAGCTGGACGTCCGGTTCTCCCGCTCCTACGGCCCCGGGCGCTACGACCCGGAGTACGAGCTCGACGGGCGGGACTACCCGATCGGCTACGTGCGCTGGACCGAGCGCCGCAACCTCGCCTGCTTCCTCGACCTGCTCGCCCGCGGCCGGGTCGACGTGGACCCGCTGATCTCGCACATCGCCGACTTCGAGGACGCCGTCGAGACGTACCGGCGGCTGAAGGACGGCGAACTGAAGGCCGTCGCCGTGCTGTTCCGCTACCCCGAGGCCGAGGACCGGGGCGAGGCGCCGGCCCCGACGCTGGCGGTGCCCGCCGTGCGGCGCGCCGAGCGGCCGTCCGCGCCGGCCCGGCCCGCCGGGTCGCCGGTGCGGCTGGCGTTCGTCGGCGCGGGCAACTACGCGACCTCGATGCTGCTGCCGCACCTGGCCGGGCGCGACGGCGTCGAGCTGTCCACGGTCGTCACCACCACCGCGCTGTCCGGGGCCAACGCGCAGCGGAAGTTCGGCTTCGGCCGGGCGACCACCGATCTCGACGCGGTGCTCGGCGACGACTCGGTCGACGCGGTGTTCGTGGTCACCCGGCACAGCTCGCACGCCGAGCTGACCCGCCGGGCGCTGCTGGCCGGCAAGACGGTGTTCGTGGAGAAGCCGCTGGCCCTCACCGAGGAGGAGCTGGCCGGGGTGCTCGCGGCGGTGGAGGAGTCCGGCAACGACCGCCTCCAGGTGGGCTTCAACCGCCGGTTCGCGCCGCTGCTGCGGGAGGCCCGGGAGAAGTTCGGCGTCCGGACCGGTCCGGCGAACCTGCGCTACCTGGTCAACGCGGGCCGGCTGCAGCACGGCAGCTGGTACCTCCAGCAGGACGCCGAGGGCTCCCGGTTCGCCGGCGAGGGCGGCCACTTCGTCGACACCGCGAGCTGGCTGCTGGACGCCGACCCGGTGTCGGTGTACGCGGTCGCCCCGGCCGGCAACGAGGACCTCCAGGTGGTGCTGCGCTACCCGGACGGCTCCACCGCCACCATCAGCTACCTGACCACCGGCGCGTCCGGCTTCCCCAAGGAGACGCTGGACCTCGTCGCGGACGGCAAGGTGCTGAAGCTGGACGACTTCGTCCGCGCCTCGGCGTATTTCGAAAGCACAGCCGGGAAGAAGAAGTGGGTCAGCTCGCGGCTGCCGAAGGCCCGGGACAAGGGGCAGGAGGCCGAACTGGCCGCGTTCGTCCGGGCGGTGCGGACCGGCGGGCCGATGCCGGTGCCGCTGGAGTCGCTGGTCGCCACCACGGCGGCCACCCTCGCGGTGCAGAGCGCCCTGGTCGGCGGCGCGCCGGTGACCCTGGCGAGGGCGCGATGACGATGAGTCCGGGCTGGTACCTGCGGCGGCTATCCCGGATGGGGCCGCAGGAGGTCGGCGGCCGGGTGGGCGACGCGCTGCGCCGGCGCCGGTGGCGGTCGGCGCCGCCGGCGGACTGCCCGCCGGTGCCGGACCCCCGGTTCACCGCCGTGCTGCCCGCCGGGGCACTCGCCGCGGTGCCCGCGGACGCCGCGAAGCGGCTGGTCGCCGAGGCGGACCGGCTGCTGGACGGGCACGCCGAGTTCTTCGGGGTGGCCCGGGACGACCTGGTCGACCCCGACTGGTGGCTCGACCCGAAGACCGGGCGGCGGGCGCCGGCCGGCTACGCCTTCGACGTGCCGTACCGCAGCGAGGACGCGGTCGGCGACATCAAGCAGATCTGGGAGCCGTCCCGGCACCAGTACCTGACGGTGCTCGCCGCCGCCTACGCGCTCACCGGGGACGACCGGTACGCCGAGCGGGTGGCCGGGCACCTGCGGTCCTGGTGGGCGGCCAACCCGCCGCTGCGCGGCGTGCACTGGATCAGCGGCATCGAGCTGGGCATCCGGCTGCTGTCCTGGGTGTGGGTGCGCCGGCTGCTGGACGGCTGGCCGGGCGCGGCCGAGCTGTTCGAGCGCAACCCGGTGGCGCTGAACCAGATCTGGCACCACCAGCGCTGGCTGGCCGCGTTCCCCAGCCGGGGGTCCTCGGCGAACAACCACGTGATCGCCGAGACCGCCGGGCAGTTCGGCGCGGCCTGCGCGTTCGACTGGTTCCCGGAGTCGGCGCGCTGGAGGTCCGTCGCGCTGCGCTCGCTGGAGCGGCAGCTGCGCGCCAACACCTTCCCGTCCGGCCTCAACCGCGAACTGGCCACCGAGTACCACGGGCTGGTCCTGGAGCTCGGCCTGGCCGCGGTCGCCGAGGCGGACGCGGCGGCCCTGCCCGTCCCGCCGACCGTCCGGCTGGTCCTGCTGCGGATGACCGACGCGCTGGCGGCCGTCGTCGACAACCGGCTGCGGCCCCCGCGCCAGGGGGACGCGGACGACGGGCACGGCCTGGTCCTGGACGGCGCGGGCACCGACCGCTGGGGCTCGCTGCTGGCCACCGGGGACGCCGTGTTCGGCCGCCTCCCCTGGTGGCCCGAGGTGCCCGGCACCGACGTCCGCACCCCGCTGCTGGCCGCGCTGGTCCGGCCGTACGGGAAGGGCGGCACGGTGACCCGCCCGGCCGCCCGGCCGGCCCACTTCGCCGACGCCGGCCTGACCGTGCTGCGCGGCCCGGAGGAGATCTGGGTCCGCTGCGACGGCGGCCCGCACGGGTTCCTGTCGATCGCCGCGCACGCCCACGCGGACGCGCTGGCCGTGGAGGTCCGGCACGACGGGGTCGACGTGCTGGCCGACCCGGGGACGTTCTGCTACCACGGGCAGCCCGAGTGGCGGCGGTACTTCCGCTCCACCCTGGGCCACAACACCCTGGAGCTGGACGGCGTCGACCAGTCCCTCTCCGGCGGCCCGTTCCTGTGGATCCGGCACGCCCGCAGCCGCGTCCTGGCCGCGGACACCGCCGCCCCGGGGGTGGCCCGCTGGAGCGCCGAGCACGACGGCTACCAGGAGTCGACGCACCGCCGCCGGGTGGAGCTGACCGCCGCGACCCGGGAGCTGCGGATCGTCGACGAGGTGCGCGGACCGCGCCGGGCCGTCCGGCTGGCCTTCCACCTCGGCCCGGCGGTCACCGCCGAGCTGACCGGCAGCCGGGCGGTGCTGACCTGGACCCGGGACGGCGAGCCCCGGTCCGCGGTGCTCGACCTGCCCGGGGAGCTGTCCTGGTCGGCCCACCGTGCCGAGAACGACCCGCCGCTGGGCTGGTACTCGGCCGGCTTCGGCCGCAAGGAGCCCGCCACCACGCTGGTCGGCACCGGCTCCACCGACGGCGCGCAGGGCTTCACCACCGTGCTCGGATTCCAGGAATAGGGGGGCGGGAGCGGGTGGGGATCAGGAGAGGACACCGGGGGGTGGCGGCAGCGGCGCTGGCCCTGCTGCTGGCGGCCGGCTGCACCGGCACGCCGGACACCCCGGCGGAGCCGACCGCCGCACCGCCGTCCGGGCCGCCGTCCGGGCCGCCGGC
>NZ_JBFBDO010000060.1:0-52075 GCF_040683335.1 Kitasatospora sp. NPDC093806 | reverse complement strand
AGTGGTTGTGGGCCTGGGGGGGGGGGGGAGGGGAGCGATCCGCCCCCCCCCCCCCCACACCAGACCGGGGGGGGCGGCACCGGGGCCGCCCCTCGCTCGGGGAGCGAGGGCCGCCGGGGGACTCACGGTGTCGGCCACGGGTGGCCGGGGTGGGTCAGTTGTGGGCGTGCAGGTCGGCGTTGAGGCCGCCCCAGGAGCCGGAGCGGGCGATGACCTCGACGGCGCCGGTCTGGGAGTTGCGGCGGAAGAGGAGGTTGTCCTGGCCCGACAGCTCGACGGCCTTGGCGACGGCGCCGTCCGGCGTGGTCACCCGGGTGCCGGCGGTGACGTACAGGCCGGCCTCGACGACGCAGTCGTTGCCGAGCGAGATGCCGATGCCCGCGTTGGCACCCAGCAGGCAGCGCTCGCCGACGGAGACGACCTGCTTGCCGCCGCCCGACAGCGTGCCCATGATCGAGGCGCCGCCGCCGATGTCGCTGTGGTCGCCGACCACGACACCCGCGCTGATCCGGCCCTCGACCATGGAGGTGCCCAGGGTGCCGGCGTTGAAGTTGACGAAGCCCTCGTGCATCACGGTGGTGCCGACGGCCAGGTGCGCGCCGAGGCGGACGCGGTCCGCGTGCGCGATGCGCACGCCGGACGGGGCGACGTAGTCGGTCATCCGCGGGAACTTGTCGATCCCGTACACGGCGAGCTGCCCGCCCTGCGCGCGGACGGCCAGCCGGGCCTGCTCGACCTTGTCCACCGGCACCGGGCCGATGCTGGTCCACGCCACGTTGGCGAGCAGCCCGAAGATGCCGTCCAGGTTCTGGCCGTGCGGCCGGACCAGGCGGTGGCTGAGCAGGTGCAGGCGCAGGTAGGCGTCGTGCGCGTCGATCGGCTTCTCGTCCAGCGAGGCGATGGTGGTACGCACGGCGACCACCTCGACGCCGCGGCGGGCGTCGGCGCGCAGCGCCTCGGCGGCGCCGGCGCCCAGCTCGGCCTCGGCCTGCTCGGCGGTCAGGAGGACGGTCCCGGCCGGGCCGGGCGCGGCGGTCAGCGCGGGGGCCGGGTACCAGGTGTCGAGGATGGTGCCGTCCGCGGCGATGGTGGCCAGACCGGCGGCAACGGCGCCGCTCACGGGGGTGGTGGATTCTGCAGTCACATCGTGCACGTTAACGAATGCGGGCCCCCGGTGCCGAACACGCCCACCGTCCGGACCGGCCGGTGGGGCGCCGCGGCGCGGGCGGAAACCGGCTGTCGGGCGGTCGTCGGCTGGGCGATACTCGGACGGGTGTTCATGTCGATCACCACCACCGCTGTCGCCGGGAGCCCGGCCACCGACCTGGCCCGTCTGCTGCGCCGGCAGCCGGACGCGGCGCACCGGGTCACGACCGCGTTCGGCGAGGCGCACGTCTTCTTCCCGGAGGCGGACGCGGACCGCTGCACGGTCGCGCTGCTGCTGGAGGTCGACCCGGACGCGGTGCTCCGCCGGGGGAGCCGGGAGAAGGGGCGGGACCGGTCGCCCACCACCCTGGACGCCTACGTCGACGACCGCCCCTTCGCGGTGTCCTCGCTGTTCGCGGCGGTGCTGCGGACGGCGCTGCGGGTGGTGCCGGAGGACGCGGCCGACGGCCCCCGTCCGCTGTGGATCGACCTGCCCGCCGTCCGCGCGGACCAGGAGCCGGACCCGGACCCGCACCCGGACCCGGGGCCGGTCGGCGGAGCGGGCGGCGCCGTCGGACTGGTGCGCCGGCTGTTCGAACCGCTCGGCTGGCAGGTGACGGCGGCGGAGGTCCCGCTGGACGCGGCGCGCCCCGACGCGGGCGGTTCGCCGTACGTCCGGCTGGGGCTGGCCGCGACGACGGTCCGGCTCGCGGACGCGCTGCGCCAGCTGGCCGTCCTGCTGCCGGTGCTGGACGGCGCCGCGCACCACTGGTTCGCGCCGGAGCGGGCGGACGTCGACAAGCTGTCCGCGACGCACCCCGAACGGGAACTGATCGCCCGCCGACTGGCCCGGCACGAGCCGGAGTCCGAGCCCGAGGGGCCGACAGCGGAACCCGGGCTCGTCGCGGCGGTGCTCGCCGCGCTGCACGCGGTGGGCGCGGCCCGGGTGGTGGAGCTGGGCTGCGGCCGCGGTGCGCTGCTCGCCGAGCTGTCGGCGGACGACGGGTTCACCGAACTGCTCGGCGTGGACGCCGCGCCGGCCGCGCTCGCCGCGGCCGCCCGCCGCCTCGGGCTGGAACGGACCGCCGAGCAAGTCCCGGAGTGGGCGTCCCGCCGCTTTCCGGCCCGGGTCCGGCTGGTGCAGGGCGCGCCGGTGTACGCGGACGCCCGGCTGAAGGGGTTCGACGCGGTGGTGCTCGCCGATCCGCCCGAGTGGCGGGACGCGGTCCGGCGGCCGGCCCTGGAGTTCGCGGTGTTCGGCGCGGCGCGCCCGGCGGCGGTGGTGGTCACCGCGCCGCCCGGCGGGGACGAGGACTTCCCGGCCTGGGCGGAACGGGTGGCGGCCGGTTACGGCTACACGGTCACCCTCGACCCGGTCGACCGGCCGGAACGACGAGGGCAGCAGGAGCAACGGGAGCAACGAGAGCGACAGGACCACCCGCCCCGGCTGGCCCTGTTCGAACGCGGCACCCCGAAGCCCGGAGGAGGCGGACCCCGATGACCGACGAAGCCGACCCCATCCCCACCCCCATCCCCGTCCCCGAGGGCTCCCTCGTGCTGCTGGTCGGCACCAGCGGCGCGGGCAAGTCCAGCTTCGCCCGCCGCCACTTCCGCCCCACCGAGGTGGTCTCCTCCGACACCTGCCGCGCCCTGGTGGCCGACGACGAGAACGACCAGTCCGCCTCCGCCGACGCCTTCGAGCTGCTGCACTTCCTGGTCGGCAAGCGCCTGGCGGCCGGCCGGCTGACCGTCGTGGACGCGACCAACGTCCAGGCGCACGCCCGCAAGCGACTGCTGGCGATCGCCAAGGAGCACGACGCGCCGACGACGGCGATCGTGCTGGACGTGCCGCCGGGCGTCTGCGCCGAGCGCAACCGCACCCGCCCGGACCGCGAGCTGCCGCCCCAGGTGATCCCGCGCCAGCACCGCGAGCTGCGCGCCGCCCTGGCCGGCCTGCCGAAGGAGGGCTTCCGCCGGGTGCACGTGCTGCGCGGCGTGGACGAGGTGGCGCGCGCCGAGCCGGTGCTGGAGCCGCGCCGGGCCGATCTACGCGCGCTGACCGGCCCGTTCGACCTGGTCGGCGACGTGCACGGCTGCCGGGCCGAACTGGAGGAGCTGCTCGGTCGGCTCGGCTACCGGCTGGTCCGGGACGCGGCCGGCCGCCCGGTGGACGCGGTGCCGCCGGCCGGGCGGACGGCGGTCTTCGTCGGCGACCTGGTCGACCGCGGCCCGGACACCCCGGGCGTGCTGCGTTTGGTGATGGGCATGGTGGCGGCGGGGCACGCGCTGTGCGTGTCGGGCAACCACGAGCAGAAGCTGGCCCGGGCGCTGGACGGCGAGCGGGTCACCCTCTCCTACGGGCTGCGCGAGTCGATGGAGCAGCTGGAGGCCGAGCCGGCGGAGTTCCGGGCCGAGGCGCGGGCGTTCATCGGCGGCCTGGCCGACCACTACCTGCTGGACGGCGGAGCGCTGGTGGTGTGTCACGCGGGTCTGCCGGAGCGCTACCACGGCCGTTCCTCCGGCCGGGTGCGCGCGCACGCGCTGTACGGGGAGTCGACGGGGGAGACGGACGAGTACGGGCTGCCGGTGCGGCACCCGTGGGCGGAGGAGTACCGGGGGCGGGCGCTGGTGGTGTACGGGCACACGCCGCTGCCGGCGGCGAGCTTCCTGCACAACACGGTGTGCCTGGACACCGGCTGCGTGTTCGGCGGCCGGCTGACGGCGCTGCGCTACCCGGAGCGCGAGCTGGTCGAGGTGGCGGCGGAGCGGCAGTGGTACGCGCCGGTGCGGCCGCTGCTGAGCGACGCGCCCGGCGGGCGGGAGGGGCGTCCGCTGGACCTGGCGGACGTGGCGGGACAGCGGGTGGTGGAGACCGCGTGGCAGGGTTCGGTGGCCGTGCGGGCGGAGGGGGCCGCGGCGGCGGTCGAGGCGATGGGCCGGACCGCGGTGGATCTCCGCCTGCTGGTGCACCTGCCGGCGTCGGTGCCGCCGGTCGCGGACGCGCGGCGGCCGGGGTTCCTGGAGCATCCGGACGAGGCGTTCGCCGAGTACCGGGCGGACGGGGTGCGGGAGGTGCTGTGCGCGGAGTGGTTGCCGGGGCCGCGCGCGGTGGTGCTGGTGGCGCGGGACGACGCGGCGTCGGCGCGGCGGTTCGGTCCGGCGGGCCCGGGAGCGGTGTGGTCGCGGTCCGGCCGGGCGCTGTTCGGCGCCGCGGCGGAGGCGTCGCTGCTGGGCCGGGTGCGGGCGGCGGCGGAGCGGTCGGGGCTGTTCGAGGAGCTGGGGACGGACTGGCTGCTGCTGGACGCGGCCCTGACGGGCTGGCCGCCGGGGACCCCTGGCCGGGCCGGCACGGACGCCGGGTCGGCGTGGCGCGGTCGGAACGCGGCGGTCGGCGCGGCGGCGGGTGCGGCGCTGCCGTCGGCGCTGGCCGCGCTGGAGCGGGCGGCGGCCCGGGGGACGGACGTGGCGGGGCTGCTGGACCGGCAGCGGCGGCGGGTGCCGCAGGTGGGGGCGTTCAGCGCGGCGTACGAGCGCACCGCCGGATCGGCGCGCCCCCGGCTGGCGCCGTTCCAGCTGCTGGCGGCGGAAGGGGCGAACCTGGCGACCCGTCCGCAGCGGGAGCAGCTGGCCTGGGTCGACCGCCTGGTGGCCGCCGACCACGCGGCGTCCGACCAGGGGGCGTCCGACCACGGGGCGCCCGACCACGGGGCGTCCGACGGGCTCGGCGGCGACGCCGGAGCCCCGCTGCACGGGATCGCCCGGCGCTGGGTGGACACCGCCGACGAGGCGTCGACGGCGGCCGCCGTCGCCTGGTGGGAGGAGCTGACCGGGGCGGGCGGCGCGGGCGTGCTGGTCCGGCCGCCGGTCTCCCCGCTGCGGGTGGCGGCGGGGAAGGCGGGCCCGGCGGGGGAGGCCCGGCGGGGCGGGCTGGTGCAGCCCGCGCTGAAGGTCCGGGGCCGGGAGTACCTGCGGCTGGTCTACGGCCCGGACTACCCGGATCGGCTGGCGCGGTTGCGCGGCCGGGAGCACGGGCTGAAGCGTTCGCTGGCGCTGCGCGAATACGCGCTGGGTCTGGAGGGACTGGACCGGCTGGCCGGCGGCGAGCCGTTGTGGCGGGTGCACCAGGCGGTGTCCGCGGTGCTGGCGGTGGCGGCCGAGCGGGTGGACCCTCGGCTGTGAGCGCGCGCCGGCTGTGAGCACGCGCCGGCCGTGAGCGTGCGGCACCCGGCTGTGAGCATGCGGCACCCGGCCGGGAGCACCCGCTCCTGACGTGTGCATAGAAATTCCGAGCATCGTATAGACTTGCTGCTTCCCGACGGCCCCAGTCACCCCAATCCAGGAGCCCGGCATGGCGTTCAACCTCCGGAACAGACACTTCCTCAAGGAGCTCGACTTCACGCCCCAGGAGTTCCGCTTCCTGGTGGACCTCGCCGCCCGCCTCAAGGCGGCGAAGTACGCGGGCACCGAGCAGCCGGGCCTGCGCGGGAAGAACATCGCGCTGATCTTCGAGAAGACGTCCACCCGGACCCGCTGCGCCTTCGAGGTCGCCGCCCACGACCAGGGCGCCACCACCACCTACCTGGACCCGGCCGGCTCGCAGCTCGGCCACAAGGAGTCGGTCAAGGACACCGCCCGGGTGCTCGGCCGGATGTTCGACGGCATCGAGTACCGCGGGCACGGCCAGGCCGTGGTCGAGGAACTGGCCGCGTACGCCGGGGTGCCGGTCTGGAACGGCCTCACCGACGAGTGGCACCCGACCCAGATGCTCGCCGACGTGCTCACCATCACCGAGCACACCGCCAAGCCGCTGGCCGAGGTGACGCTCGTCTACCTCGGCGACGCCCGCTCCAACATGGGCAACTCGCTGCTGGTCACCGGCGCGCTGCTGGGCATGGACATCCGGCTGGTCGCGCCGCGCGAGCTCTGGCCCGCCGAGGACGTGCAGAAGGCGGCGCAGGCGCTCGCCGAGGGCACCGGGGCCCGGATCACCCTCACCGAGGACGTCGCCGCGGGGGTGGCCGGCGCCGATTTCCTGTACACCGACGTGTGGGTGTCGATGGGCGAGCCCAAGGAGGTCTGGGCCGAGCGGATCGCGCTGCTCAAGCCGTACCAGGTGTCGATGGACACCGTGCGGGCCACCGGCAACCCGGGGGTGCGGTTCCTGCATTGCCTGCCGGCCTTCCACGACCTCGGCACGGCGCTCGGCCGGCAGCTGTTCGAGGAGACCGGGATGGCCGAGCTGGAGTGCACCGACGAGCTGTTCGAGTCGGCGCACTCCATCGTCTTCGACCAGGCCGAGAACCGGCTGCACTCCATCAAGGCCGTCCTGGTCGCCACCCTCGGCGGCTGACGGCCTCGTCCCCTCGGCAGCCGGCCGAACGTCCGCCCGGGGCTACTCCAGGCCGTCCAGCGTGACGCAGGCGACCCGGTCGGCGCTGCCGTGCCCGCCGGCCGGGCTGCCCGCGTGCAGCACCAGCGAGCGGGCCTCGCCCGCCCGGGGCTGCCAGCCGACCGTCGCGGCGGCGGTGCCCTCGCCCCGCGCGTCGGTGCGCAGCGCGAGCCGCAGCTCGTTGCGGTCGTTGGCGTACCGCGGGTCGGTGGACGGGTGCACCGGGTCCACCGCGTCCTGGTAGTGCGGGCCGGACGCGGCCGGGTCGGCCCCGCACGGGCCGGTGTGCAGGTGGACCGGGAACTCGTGGTCGGCGGCGACCCCGGCCACGCTCAGGGTGAGCACCGTCCGTCCGGGCACCGAGCGGTCGACCACCACCTTGACGTGCGAGCCGTACGGCACCAGGTCGGGCGCGTGGCTGATCGCGGTCGGCGGGACGAAGGCGGTGGCCGGGTCGAAGTCGGCCTCGGTGACCGCGACCGGGGCGGCGGCGGGGACCAGCAGGGCGAGCGGGAGCAGGGCGGCGGCGGCGAACGGGACGGGCATCGGCGGACCTCTTCGACAGGCGGGCGGGCGGAGCGCGCGTCGGCACCGGATCGGACCGGATCGGACCGGATCGGATCCGATCGGACCGGACGCGCGGCGGCGGACGCCGTGCTCAACGGCGCGCGCCGCCCCCCGGACACGCGCCCGCGGGAGGCCGGCCCCTACTCGTCGGAGCGGCCGACCGCCCCGTCCCGCCGGATCCCCCGGATCTCGCAGCGCGGCCCGCTGGCCCGCATCAGCCGCAGGTCGGCCGTGACCAGCGGCGCCCCGAACCGTTCCGCCACCGCCACGTACGCGGCGTCGTCCGGCGTGAGGTTGTCCTTGAGCTCCCAGATCCGGCCGAGCAGCGGTTCGACCGGGACCTTGCGGATCGGGAGGCCGGGCAGTTCGGCGGCGAGTTCGCCGACCCGTTCGGCGGTGAGCTCGCGGGCCAGGTGGAGGCCGCGCAGCGACTGCATCACCTCGATGACGACGTGCTCGGGTGCCACCCATTCGCCGCCGGCGGCGAGTTCGGCGCGGGCGGCGGTCCCGCGTTCGCCCTGGTCGGCCAGTGCGAGCACCAGCGCGGACGCGTCCACCACGATCATCGGTCGGCCCCCGGTCTGCTTCGGCGTGTGGTACGGCGGTCACCGTACCGGCCCGGAGGGTCCGCCCGGATGGACGCCCGAGGTTGGCGGGCGCGTTACGGGGGGTTCGACGGGAAGGTGGGGGACGCCATGCACTATGGTTTATCTCGACATCGAGATAACTGCGCCGTACGATATATCTCGACATCAAGATACTTGCCGAGAGGCGCTCACCGGCGGTGCGGGCAAGGTAAGCCTAAGTAAGGCTGACCTTACCACCGTGGCGGCCGGATACCGCACGAAGCACCTAGAAGGAGTCAGTCGTGTCCGCGAACAGCTTCGACGCCCGCAGCTCGCTGCAGGTGGGCGACGAGTCGTACGAGATCTTCAAGCTCTCCGCCGTCGAGGGTTCCGAGCGGCTGCCCTACAGCCTCAAGGTGCTGCTGGAGAACCTGCTCCGCACGGAGGACGGCGCGAACATCACCGCCGACCACATCCGCGCCCTCGGCGACTGGGACGCCGACGCCCAGCCGAGCCAGGAGATCCAGTTCACGCCGGCCCGCGTGATCATGCAGGACTTCACCGGCGTGCCGTGCGTGGTCGACCTCGCCACCATGCGTGAGGCCGTCAAGGAGCTGGGCGGCGACCCGGCCAAGATCAACCCGCTGGCCCCGGCCGAGCTGGTCATCGACCACTCCGTCATCGCCGACAAGTTCGGCACCCCGGACGCCTTCGTCCAGAACGTCGAGATCGAGTACGGCCGCAACAAGGAGCGCTACCAGTTCCTGCGCTGGGGTCAGACCGCGTTCGACGAGTTCAAGGTCGTCCCGCCGGGCACCGGCATCGTCCACCAGGTGAACATCGAGCACCTGGCCCGCACCGTCATGGTCCGCGGCGGCCAGGCCTACCCGGACACCTGCGTCGGCACCGACTCGCACACCACCATGGTCAACGGCCTGGGCGTGCTGGGCTGGGGCGTCGGCGGCATCGAGGCCGAGGCCGCGATGCTCGGCCAGCCGGTCTCCATGCTGATCCCGCGCGTCGTCGGCTTCAAGCTGACCGGCGAGCTGCCGACCGGCACCACCGCCACCGACCTGGTGCTCACCATCACCGAGATGCTGCGCAAGCACGGTGTGGTCGGCAAGTTCGTCGAGTTCTACGGCGACGGCATCGGCTCGATCCCGCTGGCCAACCGCGCCACCATCGGCAACATGTCGCCGGAGTTCGGCTCGACCTGCGCGATCTTCCCGATCGACGCCGAGACCATCAACTACCTCAAGCTCACCGGCCGCGACGCGCAGCAGCTCGCCCTGGTCGAGGCGTACGCCAAGGAGCAGGGCCTCTGGCACGACCCGTCGGTCGAGCCGGTCTACTCCGAGTACCTCGAGCTGGACGTCTCCACCGTCGTCCCGTCGATCTCCGGCCCGAAGCGCCCGCAGGACCGCGTGATCCTGGCCGAGGCCGCCGAGCGGTTCGCCGAGGCGCTGCCGACCTACTCCGCCGAGGCCTCGAAGCCGACCGCCGTCACCGCCCCCGACGGCTCGACCTACGAGATCGACAACGGCGCGGTCGTGATCGCCTCGATCACCTCCTGCACCAACACCTCCAACCCCTCCGTCATGCTGGGCGCCGCCCTGCTGGCGAAGAAGGCCGTGGAGAAGGGCCTGCACGTCAAGCCCTGGGTCAAGACCACCCTGGCGCCCGGCTCCAAGGTCGTCATGGACTACTACGAGAAGGCCGGCCTGCTCCCGTACATGGAGAAGCTGGGCTTCAACCTGGTCGGCTACGGCTGCGTCACCTGCATCGGCAACTCGGGCCCGCTGCCCGAGGAGGTCTCGGCCGCCGTCAACGAGTCCGACCTCGCGGTCGTCTCGGTGCTCTCCGGCAACCGCAACTTCGAGGGCCGGATCAACCCGGACGTCAAGATGAACTACCTGGCCTCCCCGCCGCTGGTGGTCGCCTACGCCCTCGCCGGCAACATGAACATCGACATCACCCGTGACGCCCTGGGCCAGGACGCCGACGGCAACGACGTCTTCCTCGCCGACATCTGGCCGTCCGAGCAGGAGGTCGCCGACACCGTCGCCGGCTCCATCGACGAGGCCATGTTCGAGAAGGGCTACCAGGACGTCTTCGCCGGCGACCACCGCTGGCAGTCGCTCCCGGTCCCGACCGGCAACACCTTCGAGTGGGACGCCGAGTCCACCTACGTCCGCAAGCCCCCGTACTTCGAGGGCATGGCCAAGACCCCGAGCCCGGTGAACGACATCGCCGGTGCCCGCGTCCTGGCCAAGCTGGGCGACTCGGTCACCACCGACCACATCTCCCCGGCCGGCAACATCAAGCCCGGCACCCCGGCGGCGCAGTACCTGACCGCCAACGGCGTGGAGAAGCGTGACTTCAACTCCTACGGCTCGCGCCGTGGCAACCACGAGGTCATGATCCGCGGCACCTTCGCCAACATCCGCCTGCGCAACCAGATCGCGCCGGGCACCGAGGGCGGCTACACCCGCGACTTCACCCAGGCCGACGCGCCGGTGTCGTTCATCTACGACGCCTCGCAGAACTACCAGGCCGCCGGCACCCCGCTGGTCGTCCTGGCCGGCAAGGAGTACGGCTCCGGCTCGTCCCGCGACTGGGCCGCCAAGGGCACCGCGCTGCTCGGCGTCAAGGCCGTCATCGCCGAGTCCTACGAGCGCATCCACCGCTCGAACCTGATCGGCATGGGCGTCCTGCCGCTGCAGTTCCCGGAGGGCCAGAACGCCGACTCCCTCGGCCTGACCGGCGAGGAGACCTTCTCCTTCACCGGTGTGACCGAGCTCAACGAGGGCCGCACGCCGAAGACCGTCAAGGTCAAGGCCGGCGACGTCGAGTTCGACGCGGTCGTCCGCATCGACACCCCCGGCGAGGCGGACTACTACCGCAACGGCGGCATCCTGCAGTACGTGCTGCGCAGCCTGATCGGCTGATGACCACAGCGCCCTGAAGGGGGCCGGACCGCACCCGCGGTCCGGCCCCCTTTTTGCATGCTGCCTCGTCCGGTGCGGTCCCCTTGTGCGGCACCGCCGCGATGGACTAAACCTCTTAGGCATTCTGGTCCAGACCATTTGACGATGCCTCAGAGGACAGGTCAGGTATGCCCACTCGCGCCTCCGCCATGCTCGCCGCCGCCACCGTCGCCGCCCTGCTGACCACCACCGCCACCGCGACCGCCGCCCAGGCCCAGCACGGCCCGAGGCTCAAGGGCCAGCGGGTCGGCTACTTCACCCAGTGGGGCGCGGACAGCTCCGCCAAGCGCGTCCAGGAGTCCGGCCAGGCCGGGAAGCTCACCGTGATCAACTACGCCTTCGGCAACGTCTCCGCTGACGGCACCTGCTTCGAGAGCAACGACGCCGGCCAGGGCGACGCCCACAACGACTACCAGCGGGCCTTCTCCGCCGCCGACTCGGTGGACGGCGTGGCCGACGCCCCCGGCCAGCCGCTCAAGGGCCACTTCAACCAGCTGCGCAAGCTGAAGGCGAAGAACCCGCAGCTGCGGACCGTGATCTCGCTGGGCGGCTGGAGCTGGTCCAAGTACTTCTCGGACGCCGCCGCCACCGCGCAGTCCCGCGAGCGCTTCGTCTCCTCCTGCATCGACCTCTACCTCAAGGGCGACCTGCCGCGGCTGGCCGGCTCCCCGGAGGGCGGCGCGGGCGTGGCCGCCGGGGTCTTCGACGGCATCGACCTCGACTGGGAGTACCCGGGCGGCGGCGGTGACGCGGGCAACGTGGTGCGCCCTGAGGACGGGCGCAACTTCACCCTGCTGGTCGCCGAGTTCCGCCGGCAGCTGGACGCGCTGAGCGGCCGCAAGGGCAAGCCCTACCTGCTGACCGCCGCGGTCGCCGCCAACGAGACCGTCGCCGACCGGCTGGAGCTGCCCGAGGTCGCCGAGTCGGTCGACTGGCTCAACCTGATGACCTACGACCTGCACGGTCCCTGGGAGGGCAAGGGCCCGGCCAACCACCAGGCCAACCTCTACTCCGACCCGACCGACCCGGAGCCCCGGCAGCGCAGCGCCGACAAGGCCGTGACGCACTACCAGGAGCGCGGCCTGCCCGCCGAGCAGCTCGTCCTCGGCGCCCCGCTCTACGGCCACGGCTGGACCGGCGTACCGGCCGGGCACCGCAACGGCCTCCACCAGAAGGCCGCCGGCACCGCGCCGGACCTCTCCTACCGGGAGATCAACGCGCTGCCCGGCCGGACCTTCACCGACCGCGACCACGGCGCGTCCTGGAAGTACGACGGCTCCACCTTCTACAGCTTCGACACCGCCGCGGTGCTCACCCAGAAGGCGCAGTACGCGCGCTGGAACGACCTGGGCGGGGTGATGGTGTGGTCGCTGGACGGCGACGACGAGCGGGGCAGCGCGATCGCCGCCCTGGACCGCGGCCTGCGCGGCGGCCGGTGATCTGACGGCCAGTGCTGTGACGGCCGATGCTGTGACGGCCCGCCGATGCGACGGCCGGTGATGTGACGGGGCCCCGCCGCGAGACGCTCGCGGCGGGGCCCCCGGGTCGGGCTCGGGTCAGGCCCGGTCGCAGGCCTGCGCCCGCAGCGCGCGGGCCAGGTCGTCCCGGCGCTCCAGCACCAGCCGGCGCAGCGCGGGCGCCGCCTCCGGGTGGCCGCCGAGCCAGGCGTCGGCCTCGGCCAGGGTGGCCTCCTCGACCTGCGCCTGGGGGAAGAAGCCGCCGACGATCCGCATCGCGATCTCGATCGTCCGCTCGGCCCAGACCCGCTCCAGCAGCTTGAAGTAGGGCGCGGCGTAGAGCGCGGTGAGGTCGCGGTGCGCGGGCACCGCGAAGCCCGCGATGTTGGCCTCGACCAGGGCGTTGGGCAGCTCGTCGGAGTCGATCACGGCGGACCAGGCGGCGGCCTTGGCCTCCGGGGTCGGCCGGGCGGCCAGGCAGTGGGTGTGCTGGCGGCGGCCGCTGGCGGTGTTGTCGGCGGCCAGCTCCTCGGCCAGCTCCTCGTCGGTGGCCTGGCCGGCCGCGGCGAGGGCGAGCCAGAGCGCCCAGCGCAGCTCCTGGTCGACCTCCAGGCCGTCGATCCGGGCGGTGCCGGCCAGCAGGCCGCGGACCAGGCCGAGGTGCTCGGAGCCGTTGGCGGTCTGGGCCAGGAAGCGGGCCCAGGCCAGCTGGTGGTCGCTGCCGGGGGCGGCGGCGCGCAGTTCGCGCAGCGCGCCGTCGGCGAGCAGCCGGCCGCCCTCGCCGCGCCAGGCGGGGTCGGCGTAGAGCTCGACGGCGTCCTTGGACTGGGTGTGCAGGGACTGCAGGACGCCGATGTTGGCCTCCGTCCCGGCGAACCGCAGGACCAGCGCGATGTAGTCGCGGGCCGGCATCAGGGCGTCGCGGGTGAGGTTCCAGACGGCGGACCAGGCGAGCGCGCGGGCCAGGTCGTCCTTGATGTCGCCGAGGCCGGTGCGCAGGGTCTCCAGCGACTCCTCGTCGAAGCGGATCTTGCAGTAGGTCAGGTCGTCGTCGTTGACCAGGACCAGCGCGGGCCGGGGGCGGCCGACGGCGCCGGGGACGACGGTGCGGGCGCCGGTGACGTCCAGCTCGAACCGCTCGGTGCGCACCAGCGCGCCGTCGGCGTCGCGGTCGTAGAGGCCGACCGCGATCCGGTGCGGGCGCAGCACGTCGCCGTCCTGGAGGACCGCGAGTTCGGTGATCCGGCCCTCGGCGTCGGCGGTGAGCTGGGGGGTGAGGGTGTTGACGCCGGCGGTCTGCAGCCAGGAGGCGGCCCAGGTCTTGAGGTCGCGGCCGCTGGTCTCCTCCAGGATGTCCAGCAGGTCGGCGAGCTCGGTGTTGCCGAAGGCGTGCCGCTTGAAGTAGCGGCGGGCGCCCTCGAAGAAGGCCTCCGCGCCGGCGTAGGCGACCAGCTGCTTGAGCACCGAGGCGCCCTTGGCGTAGGTGATGCCGTCGAAGTTGAGCTTGGCGTCCTCGAGGTCGCGGATGTCCGCGGTGATCGGGTGGGTGGTGGGGAACTGGTCCTGCCGGTAGGCCCAGGCCTTGCGCTGGTTGGCGAAGGTGACCCAGGCGGCGGAGTAGCGGGTGCCGGCGCCGACCAGGCCGTAGGAGCCCATGAAGTCGGCGAAGGACTCCTTCAGCCACAGGTCGTCCCACCAGCGCATGGTGACCAGGTCGCCGAACCACATGTGGGCCATCTCGTGCAGGATGACGTTGGCGCGGGCCTCGTAGGCGGCGTCGGTGACCTTCGAGCGGAAGACGAACTCCTCGCGGAAGGTGACGCAGCCGGGGTTCTCCATCGCGCCGATGTTGTACTCGGGGACGAACGACTGGTCGTACTTGCCGAAGGGGTACGGGTAGTCGAACTGCTCGTGGAAGAAGTCGAGGCCGAGCTTGGTGACGCCGAGGATCTCGTCGGCGTCGAAGTACGGGGCGAGCGACTTGCGGCACAGCGCGGCGAGCGGGATGTCCAGCACGGTGCCGTCGGCGAGGGTGCGGCTGTAGTGGTCGCGGGCGACGTGGTACGGGCCGGCGACGACGGCGGTGAGGTAGGTGGAGATCGGCTGGGTCGGCGCGAACTCCCAGGTGCGGGCGGCGCCGTCGGCGCTCGCCGAGTCGGTCACCGAGGTGTGGACGGCGTTGGAGCGGACGTCCCAGGCGGCCGGGGCGGTGACGGTGAAGGTGAAGGGGGCCTTCAGGTCGGGCTGCTCGAAGGTGGCGAAGACCCGGCGGGCGTCGGCCGGCTCGTAGTGGGTGTAGAGGTAGGTCTCGCCGTCGACCGGGTCGGTGAAGCGGTGCAGGCCCTCGCCGGTGCGGCTGTAGGCGCAGTCGGCGTCGACGACCAGGACGTTCTCGGCGGCGAGGCCGTCGAGGTGGACGCGGGCGCCGTCGAAGGCGGTGGCCGGGTCGAGGGCGCGGCCGTTGAGGGTGACGGCGCGCACGGCCGGGGCGAGCAGGTCGACGAAGGTCGACCCGCCCGGCTCGGTGGCGCGGAAGGCGATGGTGGTGGTGGAGCGGAAGGTGCTGGCGCTCCGGTCGGCGGCCGAGGTCACGTCCAGCCGGACCCGGTAGTCGTCCACGGCCAGGATGCTGGCCCGCTGCTGGGCTTCGTCGCGGCTCAGGTTCTTGCCCGGCACGGCGGTACTCCTTTGTCCGGCTCGCACGGTGGTGCGGTCTTCGCTGGTGCGGTGGGTGCTGCGCGCTGTGGTGCTGCGGGGGCATCCTTTCACGCCCCCCGCGCCGGTACCATTGCACAACTCGGTCGGGCGGGCCGGAATCACCGGCGCCGGACGGGCGTTGGGGCTGGGAGGGGTGGCCCGTGCGGGCCGGTTGACCCCTGGATCCGCACTTCTTCCGGACGATTCTCGAAGGACGACAGCCGTGACGACTGCCGCTGGCACCGCTGAGCGCAAGACCGCCGACTTCTGGTTCGACCCGGCCTGTCCGTGGGCCTGGATGACGTCCCGCTGGCTGATAGAGGTGCAGCAGCTCCGTCCGGTGGACGTGAACTGGCACGTGATGAGCCTGTCGGTGCTGAACGAGCACCGGGACCTCCCGGAGCAGTACCGGGAGCTGCTGGACAACGCCTGGGGCGCGGTGCGGGTGTGCATCGCGGCCGCGCAGCAGCACGGCGACGAGGTGCTGGGCCGGCTCTACTCCGAGCTGGGTGTGCGCTTCCACAACCAGGGCCTGCCGCAGAACCGGGAGACGATCGAGGCGGCGCTGGCCGCGGCGGGTCTGCCGGTGGAGCTGGCGGACGCGGCCGGCACCGACGCGTACGACGAGGCCCTGCGCGCCTCGCACAAGGAGGGCATCACCCTGGTCGGCGAGGACGTCGGCACCCCGGTGATCGCGGTCGAGGGCCCGGACGGCGAGCGGGTGGCGTTCTTCGGTCCGGTGGTGACCCCGATCCCGCGCGGCGAGGCCGCGGCCCGGCTGTGGGACGGCACCCTGCTGGTCGCCGGCACCCCGGGCTTCTACGAGATCAAGCGGACCCGCACCGCGAGCCCGTCCTTCGAGTAGCCGCCGTACGCCCGGGGGCCCGGTACCGCGTGTGGCGGTACCGGGCCCCTGGGCTGTTCCGGGCGGGTGGGACGGGCGGCCGGGCTGTTCCGGGCGGCTGGGACGGTCAGCCGCGGGCGGCGTCCCGGCGCTGCTTGACCAGGCCGGCCGCGGTGAGCAGGGCGACCAGCACGCCGGCCGCGTACAGCTGCTCGCGGTTGCCCTCGGTGGTGGTCATCAGGGCGAGGATGGCGGCGACGGCGGCCATCGCGACCCAGGTGAGGTAGGGGAAGCCCCACATCTTCACGGTGAGCAGCTCGGGCGACTCGCGCTCCAGGCGCCGGCGCATCTTCAGCTGGACGACGCAGATGAACAGCCAGACCACCAGGATGGCGACGCCGGTGGTGTTCATCAGCCAGGTGAAGACGGTGTCGGGCCAGAACTTGGCGGCCAGGACGGCGCCGAAGCCGAACAGGCAGGAGGCGAGCACGGCCCGCCGGGGGACGCCGCCGCTGACCTTGGCGAGGGCGCGCGGGCCCTGGCCGCGGCCGACCAGCGAGTAGGCCATCCGGGAGGCGCCGTAGATGTTGGCGTTCATCGCGGAGAGCAGCGCGATCAGCACGACCACCTGCATGATCGTCCCGGCGCCGGGCACGCCGAGGTGGCGCAGCACGGTGACGTAGGGGCCGTCGGCGACGACCGCCGGGTCCTTCCAGGAGACCAGGGTGACGACCAGCGCCATCGAGCCGATGTAGAAGACGGCGATCCGCCAGACCGCGGTGCGCACGGCGTTGGCGACGTTCTTCTTGGGGTCGTCGGACTCGGCGGCGGCGATGGTCACGGTCTCCAGGCCGCCGTAGGCGAAGACGGAGGCGAGCAGGCCGACGATCAGTCCGCTGACGCCGGTGGGCAGGAAGCCGCCCTGGCCGGTGAGGTTGGTGGTGCCGGGGGAGCCGGGGCCGAGCACGCCGGCGATGCCGAGTCCGCCGATCACCAGGAAGGCGATGATCGCGGCGACCTTGATGGTGGCGAACCAGAACTCGAACTCGCCGAAGTTCTTCACGGCGGTGAGGTTGCTGGCGCAGAAGAACACCATGAACAGGGCGACCCAGACCCAGGCGGAGACGCCGGGGACCCAGCCGTTGACGATCTTCCCGGCGGCGGTGGCCTCGGCGGCGACGCCGCAGCAGAGCATCACCCAGTACATCCAGCCGGCGGTGATCCCGGCCCAGGGGCCGATCTCCTTCTCCGCGTGCACGGAGAAGGAGCCGGAGGCCGGGCGGGCCGCCGACATCTCGCCGAGCATCCGCATGATCAGCATGACCAGCAGGCCGGAGAGCACGAAGGCGAGGATGATGGCGGGACCGGCCGCCGCGATGCCCGCGCCGGAGCCGACGAACAGGCCGGCCCCGATGACCCCGCCGAGCGCGATCATCGAGAGGTGGCGCTGCTTGAGCCCGTGCGAGAGCTGCTGGCCGCCGGCCGGCGGGGCGGGGGTGGACGTCCCGGGCGCCGGGGGCGCGGAGGTTCGGGCCATGGGGTGGGGATCCAGACTGTTCGACATGCGGGGCGAGCTGCCCAATATCCGGTGACAAGGCTGTTCATGCCAAGGATGCATGAGCCCGGACCAGCATGCGGACCGTATGGTGACATTCCTCCAAGTGGATGATCACGTTCCGTTACGGCGGGTGTGTCAGACCCGACAAGACGGGCCGTTCGGGGTTTGTCCGGTTCCCTGACGGTGTTCGGGGAGATCGACGCGTAGGTTCAGGGGTGTTCACTCACCTGTTCGGACGTACCGGGACGACCGGGACGCACCGGACCCAGCCGCACCGAGGAGAAGCCCGATGGCCACCGCCAGCACCCCCGTACCGAGCCGCGCCGTCCTCGCCGACCTGCTGCCCGCCGCCGGCACCCGGTTCGGCGCCCAGGTCCGCGACCTCGCCCTGGTGGCCGGCGGCGCCGCCGTCACCGGCCTGGCCGCCCAGCTGTCGGTGCACGTCCCCGGCTCCCCGGTGCCGGTGACCGGCCAGACCTTCGCCGCCCTGCTGGTCGGCACCGCGCTCGGCGCCCGCCGCGGCGTCGCCTCGCTCGGCCTCTACCTGCTGGCCGGCATGGCGGGCCTGCCCTGGTTCGCCCAGGGCAGCTCCGGCTGGTCGATGCCCTCGCTCGGCTACGTGCTCGGCTTCGTGCTGGCCGCCGGCCTGGTCGGCGCGCTGGCCCGGCGCGGCGCCGACCGCTCGCCGGCGCGCACCGCCGCCGCGATGGTCCTCGGCAGCCTCGCCATCTACGCGGTCGGCGTGCCCTACCTGGCGTTCGCCCTGGACGTGCCGCTGGCCCGCGCCGCCGAGCTCGGCCTCTACCCGTACCTGGTCGGCGACGCCCTCAAGGCCGTCCTCGCCGCCGGCGCCCTCCCGCTCGCCTGGAAGCTCCTCGGCCGCCGCTGACACGGGGGAGCGGGCTCGCGCGGCCCCCTGCCGAACCCGGGTACGCGCTCGTGCCACACTCATGGGCATGCGCGTGTACCTGGGCTCCGACCATGCCGGATACGAACTGAAGAACCACCTCGTGGAGTGGCTCAAGGAGGCCGGCCACGAGCCGGTCGACTGCGGGCCGCACGTCTACGACGCCCTCGACGACTATCCGCCGTTCTGCCTGCGCGCCGCCGAGCGCACCGCCTCCGACCCGCAGGCGCTGGGCATCGTGATCGGCGGCTCGGGCAACGGCGAGGCGATCGCCGCCAACAAGGTCAAGGGCGTCCGGGCCGCACTGGCCTGGAGCGAGCAGACCGCCGCCCTCGGCCGCGAGCACAACAACGCCAACGTGATCTCCATCGGCGGCCGGATGCACACCGTCGAGGAGTCCACCAAGTTCGTCGAGATCTTCCTCAACACCCCGTACAGCGGCGACGAGCGGCACACCCGCCGGATCGACATGCTGAGCGTGTACGAGACCACCGGCGAGCTCCCGCCGATCCCGGCCCACCACCCGCAGCAGGACAGCTGACCCGCTCGCCCGTCCCGACCCTCCCGGCGGCCGGCCGCACCGTCGAGGGTGCGGCCGGCCGCCGCGTCGTCGGGGCCCGCAACCCCCCTCCGGAAGCCTGAGTGCCGGCTGGGAGTCCGCTGTGTGATCGGCCACAGCGCCCGCCCCGGCGCACGGCGTGCGGGGGAGCCCGCGCGCGGGGCGCGTGCGCCGCCCGGGCGGTTCGTACGCCCAACCGCCGTACGCCTCCTGACGCTCCGGACGCCGCCCGCCGCAATCGGCCGAAACCAGCTGACGCGCCCGCGCCACCGGACCACCGGCTCCGTCCGGGCCGTCGACGCCGACCGGGACCGCTGGATATGGTCGGCCCCTATGGCTGGCAGACCGCCGGGCGCACCGCCCCAGACGACTGCGACGAGGCCCGGCGCCGCCCCGGCGTCCGACCCCGTGACGGCCCGGTTGCGCAAGAGGCTCCGCCGGGTCCGCCGAAGGCTGCGCACCGCCGGCGTCGACTACTTCCGCGGCGGCGCCGCCGACTGGCCGGTGCTGTGCGCGCTGGCCCTGCTGGTGCCGGTGCTGATTCTGCTCAACATCTGGTGGCCCGCCTGGGCCCCGCCCACCGCGCTGGTGCTGCCGATCCTGGCCGCGGCCCTGCTGCTGCGCCCCGGCTCGCTGGTGGTGCTGTACGCGTTGGCCGCGCTCGGCCTCTCCGCGGAGTCGGTGATCCACACCGGCCAGCGGGTGGCCAGCGACCACCCGGAGTCCTACACCTACGGGGTCACCCCCGGCGCCGCCCTGGTGGTCGGCGCGGCCGGGGTCGGCGGCCTGCTGCTGGCCCAGTTCCGCAGCCGGGTCGGGGTGCCCTGGTGGGGCGGCTCCACGATGCTGTTCGACCTGCGCGAGCGGCTGCGGGTGCAGAGCCGGGTGCCCGCGCTGCCGGACGGCTGGCACGCCGACATGGCGCTGCGCCCGGCCGGCGGGCAGTCCTTCTCCGGGGACTTCGTGGTCGCCGACCGCACCGGCCCGGGCCGGCGGGTGCTGGAGGTGGTCCTCGCGGACGTCTCCGGCAAGGGGATGGACGCGGGTTCCCGGGCGCTGCTGCTGTCCGGCGCGTTCGGCGGGCTGCTCGGCTCGCTGCCCGCGCACGACTTCCTGCCCGCCGCCAACGGCTACCTGCTCCGGCAGTCCTGGGAGGAGGGCTTCGCGACCGCCGTGCACCTGGTGCTCGACCTGGACACCGGCGAGTACGAGCTGCTCTCGGCCGGCCACCTGCCCGGGATGCAGCGGCTGGCGGGAGCCGGCCGCTGGGAGGTCAAGGAGGCTCTGGACGGTCCGGCGCTGGGCATCTACGACGGCGCCAAGTTCGAGGGCGTGCGGGGCCGGCTGAACCGCGGCGACGTGCTGCTGCTGTGCACCGACGGCATGGTCGAGGCGCCCGGCCGGGACCTCTCCGAGGGCATGGACCGGCTGATGGGCGAGGCGGACCGGCTGGTGCCGGGCGCCGGTCCGGGCGCGGGCGGCGGCGCGGCGGCCCGGCTGATCGAGACGGTCGCCCGGGACATCAACGACGACCGCGCGGTCCTGCTGCTCTGGCGCGACTGAGCCCTCACCGGGCTCCGGGCGGCGGCATGTGCCACCGTCAGTCGCTGTCAAGCCCCGGAGCTGATCTTCAGCCAATTCCGGCGCCCCGGCGGCGGAGTGGACCTGCCGGTTCCGGTCCGCCCCGCCGAACGTTTCCCGGCCGCTCAGCGGCGCCCCGCCGACGATTCGTCAGGGCGTCTCGGCTATCGTCTCGGTCGGCGGAAACTCGTCTCGCATCGCAGGATATCGGCGTTCTACCGACTGTCAGACCTTTACGCAATCGGCACGTTCGACCACACTGAGTCCGGGCGGGACTGTTCAGGATTCGGGGGATGGGGGGCGTCACATGCGGCACGACGGGCACCGTGCGGTCGTACCGGGCCTCCCCTCCGGCCTCGACGTGCCGGACGATCTGCCGTTCCGCCTCGGGACCGTCGGACAGGCCGGGGTCCGGCTTCGCAGGGGCAGTCAGCCGGTGGCGCCCCGCTATGAAACGAGGAAGTGAGTCCGGGTGGCACTCTCCGTCTCCGCGCTGGTCCTGTTCGGCATCGTCTGCTTCATCTTCATCCGCCAGAAGCAGCTGAAGCCCGGGCACTTCATCCTGGCCGCCCTGTTCGGCTTCATGCTCAACCAGAGCACGGCCGCCAAGCCGATCCAGGACTTCCTGAGCCAGATCGCCAAGTCCATCTCCAGCATCGCCAGCTGACCCCGGGACCGCGGCCGACCGCGGCGCCGCCGGCCGACCTCGGCCGGCGCCCCGTCACCGGTCGGCGCGTCTCGCCTGCCGCCAGCGGGCGAACAGGCCCCGCGGGCGCGCCGCCGCCACGGCCGCCGGCCGGTGCCGGCGGGGTCGTCCCGGCCCGGCCGGCGCGGTCGCCGGCGCCGACGGCTCCCCGTGGGCCGTCAGCAGCACGAACAGCCGGGCCCAGCAGAGCCGCTCGCCGCGCGGCCAGTCCAGCGCGCGCAGCGCCGCCGAGGCCGCCTCGCTGACCTCGCCGTCGACCCGGACCTCGGCGACGTCGTCCCCGGCCTTGCCGCCCAGGAACAGCTTCACCCCGTGCGGCCGCCGCCCGCCCGGCCCGGAGAGCTCCGGCAGCAGCGCGGGCGCCAGCGCCGACAGCACCCGGTGCTCCGCCAGCCAGCCGGCCAGCCGCTCGTTGCCGAACCCGAACACCGCCGCCGGCCCCTGCACCGCGTGCCAGCCGGGCAGCTCGGGCGGGTCGTCGTGGTCGGCGTGCCCGCCGCGGCCCCCGCCCAGCTCGACCAGCGCCGTCGCCGTGGTGGTCGCCCACATCCGCACCGCGTTGTCGAGCTTCTCCTCCTCGGTCTTGCCGAGTCCGGCGGTGCAGTCCCAGACCACCGGCGCGTCCGCCCGGCCGAGTTCCAGCACCCAGCCGAGGTCGACGTGGCCGGCGCCCTCGCCGCCGGGGTGCTCGCGGACCGCGACGGCGGTCGTCCCGGGGCCGCGCACCACCTCGCCGTCGACGGTGAACTGCTGCCCGAGGCGCGCCATCTCCCGGACCACGGAACGCTGTATGACGGCCAGTCGGTCCTGCGGGCGCACCTGGACTCCTCCGCTCGGGGTTTCGAATCGTCTCGAACTGCCATCTGCCATCGAACTGCACTCGAACGTCGCCGAGGCTATCGGCCGCAGGCCCGGCCGGGAAACCGTCGCCCGGCCGCCCGTCCCGGCTCGCGGATATGCCCTTTTTGCTCCAGTTTGGTAAGCGGAAACCGCTGTCCGGCCTGGAGGGCCCGCATGCTTCGCACCGCACCGACGCCCCGTCCGGTTCTCCTCGTCCACCCGGACGCCTCCGGCCTGGTCGCCGAGATCGAGGCGTACCTGGCCTCGTTGCCCGCCCCGGCGCGCACTCCGGTCCCCTACGTCTGCCCGTTCGGGACGGTGCTGCGGCCCTGGCACGACGGCCACCCGCCGCCCCGGGCCACCCTGCTGGACCGGGCGCTGCGCCGCCCGGCCCGCCCGGTCCCGGTGACCGCCGCCGAGCACCTGGGCCTCGCCTCCCGGTACATCGCGGCGCACGGCTGGCTGCAGGGCGCGATGTGGGACGGGGCCGGCCGGGTCTGCCTGCTGGGCGCCCAGGCCGCGGTGCTCGCCCACGGGTACGGCACCCCGGCCACCGTCCGCACCGCCCGGGTCCAGCTGATGGAGGTGCTGCACGCCACCGGGCGCCCGGTGAACTCCCCGGACGAGTACAACGACCGGCCCGCCACCCGGCAGGCCGACGTCCACCGGCTGCTGGAGCGGGCCGCCGCCCGGGCCGCCCGGCTGGGCCTCTGACCCGCCGTCCGACCGGCGGCGGGAACGCGAACGGCCCCGGTGGGGATGCTGGGCATCCCTCCGGGGCCGGACTGCTGAGCGGGCGACGAGAATCGAACTCGCGTGACTAGTTTGGAAGACTAGGGCTCTACCATTGAGCTACGCCCGCGCGATCCCCCGGCCGTTGCCGGACGGAAGGTCGGGGAACAGCGTACCTGGTCCGGTCGACTGCGTGCACACCACATTCGCGCGAGGGCCTCGGAATATCTCGCCGAACGGGCAGGGCCCGGCGTGTACGCTTCCTCTCGGCACCACGGGGTGTGGCGCAGTTTGGTAGCGCGTCCGCTTTGGGAGCGGAAGGCCGTCGGTTCGAATCCGGTCACCCCGACAGTGCGCAGGGTCTCGCCCACGGCGGGGCCCTGTTGTCGTTCGACGGGGTCCTGTTGTCGTTTCCGGCGGCGGTCGGGCATGGTGGGTGGTTGATTTTTCACCAAACCTGGAGCCCCCGATGAGTGCGACGAGCCCGGACCGGCCGACGCGGATGAACCCCAAGATCGCGGTCGGCGTCGTCTTCGTCGCCTCGCTGTTCATGACGATCATGGACGGCACGATCGTCAACGTGGCCCTGCCCGCGATCGGCCGCGACTTCGGCACCGACCCGGCCGGGGTCGGCGTGATCAACGTCGGCTACCTGGTCAGCCTGGCCGTCTTCGTCCCGCTCTCCGGCTGGCTCGGCGACCGCTTCGGCACCCGCCGGGTCTTCCTGTGGGCCCTCGCGCTGTTCACCGTCACCTCGGCGCTCTGCGGCGCGGCCGACTCGCTGACCTCGCTCACCCTCTACCGGATCCTCCAGGGCGCGGCCGGCGGCCTGCTCACCCCGGTCGGGATGACGATGCTGTTCCACGCCTTCCCGCAGGAGGAGCGGATGCGGGCCACCCGGGTGCTGATGCTGCCCACCGCCGTCGCCCCGGCCAGCGGGCCGGTGCTCGGCGGCTGGCTGGTGGACGGCTGGTCCTGGCACTGGGTCTTCCTCGTCAACGTGCCGGTCGGCCTCGCCGCCCTGGTCTTCGGCCTGCTGTTCCTGCCCGACTACCGGAGCGAGCGGGCCGGCCGGTTCGACGCCCCCGGCTTCCTGCTCGCCGCCGTCGGCTTCGGCGGCGCGATGTACGCGCTCTCCGAGGGCGCGTCCGAGGGCTGGGGGAGCGCGCGGATCCTCGCCGCGGCGCTCGGCGGCCTGCTCGCCCTCGCCGCCCTGGTCGCGGTCGAGCTGCGCCGCCCCGAGCCGATGCTCGACCTGCGGCTCTTCCGGGACCGGATCTTCCGCACCACCAACCTGCTCTCGCTGTTCTCCGGCGCGGCCTTCCTCGGCATGCTCTACCTCTTCCCGCTGCTGATGCAGGACGCGCTCGGGATGGACGCCCTGCACAGCGGGCTGATGGTGTTCCCGGAGGCGCTCGGCGTGATGCTCGCCTCCCAGGTGTCGGCCCGGCTCTACCCCAGGGTCGGCCCGCGCCGGCTGCTGGCCGCGGGCGCGACCGCGGTGGCCTGCTGCCTGGCCCTGATGGCCACCATCGGGCCGGACAGCAACCTCTGGGCCGTCCGGGCGCTGCTGTTCGCCACCGGCTACGCGATGTCGCACGTCTTCATGCCGAGCCAGACCGCGGCCTTCGCGACCATCCCGGCCCGGGCCACCGGCGCCGCCTCCACGCTCTACAACGCCCAGCGCCAGCTGGGCTCGGCGCTCGGCGTGGCCGTCCTCGGCACCGTGCTGACCGCCGTCGGACCGGTCGTCGCGGACGCCTCGGGTACGCCCGTGGCGAACCTCCCCGCCTACCGCGCGGCCTTCCTCACCGCCGCCGGGCTGGCCCTGCTGGGCGCCGTGATCGCCCTGTGGGTGCGCGATTCGGACGCCGCGGCGACCATGCGCCCGGCCGCCGAACCGGTCCGCGAGGACGCCTCGAAGGGCGCCGGGGAGCCCGCCGGGAAGGCCTGAGCGGCCCCCGACGGCGGCGTCCTGGCGTCCGCCTTTCGTGGTACCGGTAGGATGGGGCGCTGGCGGTAGTCCCTGTGGCGTCAACCCAGGTCGACCGCACGAGGGCGAGGAGTCACGCTCACCGTCCACCCCCCACGGGAGATGCAGCTCCAACCGCCCATCGCCCGTCTCGCCCGACCCGCCCGCATCCGGCCCCGGCCGGCGGCCCAGGGGACGGCGGAGGCAACCTGACCGCAAGCCCATAGGAGACCTAACCGTGAAGAGCGCCGTCGAGACTCTGAACCCGACCCGGGTTCGACTCACCGTCGAGGTGCCCTTCGAGGAGCTCAAGCCCAGCCTCGACGCGGCGTACAAGAAGATCAACCAGCAGGTCTCGGTCCCGGGCTTCCGCAAGGGCAAGATCCCGAACCGGGTCATCGACCAGCGCTTCGGTCGTGGCGCCGTGCTGGAGGAGGCCGTCAACGACGCCCTCCCGCGCTTCTACACGCAGGCCGTCGACGAGGGCAAGATCGAGGTCCTCGGCCAGCCCGACATCACCAACATCGAGGGTGTCGAGAAGATCGCCGACGGCGGCGACCTGAAGTTCACCGCCGAGGTGGACGTCCGTCCGGAGATCACCCTGCCGGACTTCTCGACCATCGAGGTCACCGTCGACCCGATCGCGGTCTCCGACGAGGACGTCGCCAAGTCCCTGGAGCAGCTGCGCGAGCGCTTCGCGTCGCTCAAGGACGTCGAGCGCGCCGCCGCCGCCGGTGACACCGTGGTCGTCGACCTGGAGGCCAAGGTCGACGGCGAGGTGCCGGAGGACGGCACCGCCACCGGCGTCAGCTACGAGATCGGCTCGGGCCGTCTGATCGACGGCATCGACGAGGCCGTCACCGGCCTGGAGGCCGGCGGCACCGCCACCTTCTCCACCGAGCTCAAGGGCGGCACCCAGGCGGGCAAGACCTCCGAGGTCACCGTCACCGTCACCGCCGTCCAGGAGAAGGAGCTGCCGGAGCTGGACGACGAGTTCGCCCAGCTGGCCAGCGAGTTCGACACCCTTGAGGACCTGAAGGCCGACTCCCGCAAGCGCCTGGAGCGCATGAAGGAGTACGACCAGGCCACCCAGGCCCAGGAGAAGGTGCTGGACGCGCTGCTCGGCCTGGTCGAGATCGAGTTCCCGGAGAAGCTCCTCAAGGACGAGATCGAGACCCGCAAGCACAACCTCGAGCACCACCAGCTGGAGCCGATGGGCCTGAACCTGGCGAGCTACCTGGAGACCCAGGGCAAGTCGGAGGAGGAGTTCCTGGCGGAGACCGAGGAGCAGGCGAAGAAGGGCATCAAGACCCAGTTCGTCCTGGACCAGATCGTCGCCGACGAGGAGCTGAACGTCTCCCAGGAGGAGCTCACCGAGCACCTCATCCGTCGTGCCGCCGGCTCGGGCCTGACCCCGGACCAGTTCGCCCAGCAGGTCGTCCAGGGCGGCCAGGTTCCGCTGCTGGTCGGCGAGGTCGCCCGCGGCAAGGCGCTGGCCACCGTGGTCGAGGCCGCCAAGGTCGTGGACACCGAGGGCAACGAGATCAACTTCGACGACGACGAGGCCGACGAGTCGGCCGAGACCGTCGAGGCCCCGGCCGCCGACGCGGCCGAGGAGAAGACCGAGGCCTGATCGCCGCGGTCGTCTCGCCGTCCTGAGGCGTGACAGCGGGCCCGGATGCCGTACGGCGTCCGGGCCCGCCGTGTTCCCCGGCCCGGGTGCCCCGCGCGGCCGCGAACCCTGCGCTCACAGCGAACAGTTCTGCGTGAGGGATTCAGCGGCCCGGCCTGCGCGTTAGGGTCCATGGACAGCAACAATCACGACGTGATACCCGGAAGCTGTGCGACATCGTGACGGCCGTGGAGCGACCGTCCAAATCGACTGAGCAGGTGGCTAAGTGACGTACCCGCAGATGCAGATGCCCGGCCCGATGGCGCCGCACGCCGCCTCTGGTGACGTGCTGGGCGGCCTCGGCGACCAGGTCTACAACCGGCTGCTCAACGAGCGGATCATCTTCCTCGGCCAGCAGGTCGACGACGACATCGCCAACAAGATCACCGCTCAGCTGCTGCTGCTGGCCGCGGACCCGGACAAGGACATCTTCCTCTACATCAACTCCCCGGGCGGCTCGATCTCGGCCGGCATGGCGATCTACGACACCATGCAGTACATCAAGAACGACGTCGTCACCATCGCGATGGGCATGGCCGCCTCGATGGGCCAGTTCCTGCTGACCGCGGGTGCCAAGGGCAAGCGCTTCTCGCTGCCGAACGCCAACATCCTGATGCACCAGCCCTCCGCCGGCCTCGGCGGCTCGGCCACCGACATCCGCATCCAGGCCGAGCAGCTGCTCCGCACCAAGAAGCGGATGTCCGAGCTGATCGCCTTCCACAGCGGCCAGTCCTTCGAGCAGATCACCGCGGACTCCGACCGTGACCGCTGGTTCACCCCGGAGCAGGCCCTGGAGTACGGCCTGATCGACGCGATCATGCACAGCGCCGCGGACGTTCCCGGCGGCGGCGGCACGGGCGCCTGAGCCTCGGCCCGGCCCACGAGACCACAGCCACAACGCTCCGGAGGACCAGAACACCCATGAACATCCCCAGCCTCTCCAGCGCCAAGGCGCGCGTCGAGGACATGCGTGCCGAGGGCCGCTACATCGTCCCGCGCTTCGTCGAGCGCACCTCGCAGGGCATCCGCGAGTACGACCCGTACGCCAAGCTGTTCGAGGAGCGCATCATCTTCCTCGGCTCGCAGGTGGACGACGTGTCGGCCAACGACATCATGGCCCAGCTGCTGTGCCTGGAGTCGATGGACCCGGACCGCGAGATCCAGATGTACATCAACTCGCCCGGTGGCTCGTTCACGGCCCTGACGGCCATCTACGACACCATGCAGTACGTCAAGCCGGACATCACCACCGTCTGCATGGGCCAGGCGGCCTCGGCGGCGGCCGTGCTGCTGGCGGCCGGCACCCCCGGCAAGCGGATGGCGCTGCCGAACGCCCGGATCCTGATCCACCAGCCGTACACCGAGACCGGCCGCGGCCAGGTCTCCGACCTGGAGATCCAGGCCAAGGAGATCTTCCGGATGCGCGAGCAGCTGGAGGAGATGCTGTCGAAGCACTCCAACAAGTCGGTCGAGCAGGTCCGCGACGACATCGAGCGCGACAAGATCCTCACGGCCGAGGAGGCCGTCGAGTACGGTCTGGTCGACCTGGTCATCTCGACCCGCAAGGCCTCGCTGACCTCGTGAGGCCGGCACCCCGGAGGGCGGGGCGCGCGACCGGCTCGCGCGCCCCGCTCCCGGCACTCCGGCGGCGCCGCCAACGGCATCTGTTCGGTATCAATTCGCCCAGGGCGTAGGGCAGACCCGGCGAAGAGGACGGAATCGACGGCTCGGCAGAGTACCGTCGGATAGCGAGACCGATCGCCGTCGGCGTCGACGGTCCACAGCACCAGGCCCCGGAACCCCCGCGGGGCCCCTGGCGAAGGGGAAGCACCTCGTGGCACGCATCGGAGACGGTGGCGACCTGCTCAAGTGCTCGTTCTGCGGCAAGTCGCAGAAGCAGGTGAAGAAGCTGATCGCCGGCCCAGGCGTGTACATCTGCGACGAGTGCATCGACCTGTGCAACGAGATCATCGAGGAGGAGCTCGCCGAGACCTCCGAGGTGCGCTTCGAGGAGCTCCCGAAGCCCCGCGAGATCTACGAGTTCCTGGACCAGTACGTGGTCGGCCAGGACCTCGCCAAGAAGGCGCTGTCGGTGGCCGTCTACAACCACTACAAGCGCGTCCAGGCGGGTGAGGCCGGCCGCAGCGGCGGCAACGGCCGCGAGGACGCCATCGAGCTGGCGAAGTCCAACATCCTGCTGCTCGGCCCGACCGGCTCCGGCAAGACGCTGCTGGCGCAGACCCTGGCCCGGATGCTGAACGTGCCGTTCGCGATCGCCGACGCCACCGCACTCACCGAGGCCGGCTACGTCGGCGAGGACGTCGAGAACATCCTGCTCAAGCTGATCCAGGCGGCCGACTACGACGTCAAGAAGGCCGAGACCGGGATCATCTACATCGACGAGATCGACAAGGTCGCCCGCAAGAGCGAGAACCCGTCGATCACCCGCGACGTCTCCGGCGAGGGCGTGCAGCAGGCGCTGCTGAAGATCCTGGAGGGCACCACCGCCTCGGTGCCGCCGCAGGGCGGCCGCAAGCACCCGCACCAGGAGTTCATCCAGATCGACACCACCAACGTGCTGTTCATCGTGGGCGGCGCGTTCGCGGGCCTGGAGCGGATCATCGAGGGCCGGGCGGGTGCCAAGGGCATCGGCTTCGGCGCCACCATCCGCTCCAAGCGGGAGCTGGACGCCAGCGACCACTTCCGTCAGGTGATGCCGGAGGACCTGGTCAAGTTCGGCATGATCCCGGAGTTCATCGGCCGCCTCCCGGTGATCACCAGCGTGCACAACCTGGACCGCGAGGCGCTCCTGCAGATCCTCACCGAGCCGAAGAACGCGCTGGTCAAGCAGTACCGCAAGCTCTTCGAACTGGACGGCGTGGAGCTGGAGTTCTCCCGGGACGCGCTGGAGGCGATCGCCGACCAGGCGATCCTGCGCGGGACCGGCGCGCGGGGCCTGCGGGCCATCATGGAGGAGGTGCTGATGTCCGTGATGTACGAGGTGCCGTCGCGTCAGGACGTCGCCCGCGTGGTGGTGACCGGGGACGTCGTCTCCAAGCACGCCATCCCGACCCTGGTGCCGCGCGACATGATCAAGCGGGAGCGGCGCGAGAAGAGCGCCTGACCGCCCGGCCCGTGAGGCCGCGAGCCCGTGACGAGGGGCCCCGGAACCGTCCGACGGTTCCGGGGCCCCTCGTCGTCGCCGTCCCGCCGGACTACTTCGGGACCTCGGCCTCGGCGCGCAGGTCGCGGGTGTCGCCGGCGAGCCGGTCGAGATCCGGGCGCTTGCCCTCCTCGGGGGCGCTCATCACCATCACCAGGCTGCTGTTGTCGGCCCAGGCGCAGACGCCCAGGTCGGTGCCGTTCTGGCTGGCCACGCCGCACTCCATGGTGCCGCCTTTGGGGCGCGCCGCCGTACGGCTGCCCGGCGGGTGGCGGCGGGGTGCCGTAGGGGTTCTGCTCGGTCACGGTGGCCCTTTCTGGGACGGCGGTGCCGGCGTCGACGGAGGTCGCGGGGAATGCCCGGGCACGTTATCGCACCGGCCCGTCGCCGGGCCGGGGAAAAGCGGTTCGTAACCCGGTTCCCGGGTTACGTAAACTGTCCGTCGTGACCGACACCACGAACCAGCGCCCCGCGAGCACTCCTGCCGGGGACGACGCAGCCACCCTCCCGACGACCTACGCTCCGGCGGACGTAGAGGGCGAGCTGTACGAGCGCTGGGTAGAGCGCGGTTACTTCACCGCCGACGCCAAGAGCGACAAGCCCCCGTACACCATCGTCATCCCGCCGCCGAACGTCACCGGCTCGCTCCACCTGGGCCACGCCTTCGAGCACACGCTGATCGACGCGCTGGTCCGCCGCAAGCGGATGCAGGGCTACGAGGCGCTGTGGCAGCCCGGCATGGACCACGCCGGCATCGCCACCCAGAACGTGGTCGAGCGCGAGCTCGCCAAGGAGGGCAAGTCCCGGCACGACCTGGGCCGCGAGGCCTTCGTCGAGCGGGTCTGGAAGTGGAAGGCGGAGTCCGGCGGCCAGATCTCCGGCCAGATGCGCCGCCTCGGCGACGGCGTCGACTGGTCCCGCGAGCGCTTCACCATGGACGAGGGCCTCTCCCAGGCCGTCCAGACCATCTTCAAGAAGCTCTTCGACGACGAGCTGATCTACCGCGCCGAGCGCATCATCAACTGGTGCCCGCGCTGCCTGACCGCCATCTCGGACATCGAGGTGGAGTACCAGGACGACGACGGCGAGCTGGTCTCGATCCGCTACGGCGAGGGCGAGAACGCGATCGTCGTCGCCACCACCCGGGCCGAGACGATGCTCGGCGACACCGCCGTCGCCGTCCACCCGGAGGACGAGCGCTACAAGCACCTGGTCGGCACCGAGATCGAGCTGCCGCTCACCGGCCGCCGGATCCCGATCGTCGCCGACGAGCACGTCGACCCGGAGTTCGGCACCGGCGCCGTCAAGGTGACGCCGGCCCACGACCCGAACGACTTCGAGATCGGCCAGCGCCACGGCCTGCCGAACATCGCGGTCATGGACGAGCACGCGGTCATCACCGCGCACGGCCCGTTCCTCGGCCTGGACCGGCTGGAGGCCCGCTCGGCGATCGTCGCCGCGCTGCGCGCCGAGGGCCGGATCGTCGCCGAGAAGCGCCCGTACGTCCACTCGGTCGGCCACTGCTCGCGCTGCAAGACCACCATCGAGCCGCGGCTGTCCATGCAGTGGTGGGTCAAGGTCGGCCCGCTCGCCCAGGCCGCCGGTGACGCCGTCCGCGACGGCAAGGTCAAGATCCACCCGCAGGAGATGGAGAAGCGCTACTTCGACTGGGTGGACAACCTGCACGACTGGTGCATCTCGCGCCAGCTCTGGTGGGGCCACCGGATCCCGGTCTGGTACGGCCCGAACGGCGAGATCGTCTGCGTCGGCCCGGACGAGCAGCCGCCGACCGGCGAGGGCTGGCACCAGGACACCGACGTCCTCGACACCTGGTTCTCCTCCGGCCTGTGGCCCTTCTCGACCCTGGGCTGGCCGGAGCAGACCGACAGCCTGGCGAAGTTCTACCCGAACTCCGTCCTGGTCACCGGCTACGACATCCTGTTCTTCTGGGTCGCCCGGATGATGATGTTCGGCCTGTACGCGATGGACGGCACCCCGCCGTTCCACACCATCGCGCTGCACGGCATGGTCCGGGACCAGAACGGCAAGAAGATGTCGAAGTCCTTCGGCAACGTCGTCAACCCGCTGGACTGGATGGACAAGTACGGCTCCGACGCGCTGCGCTTCACGCTGGCGCGCGGTGCCAACCCGGGCGTCGACGTCCCGATCGGCGAGGACTGGGTCCAGGCGGCCCGCAACTTCGCCAACAAGATCTGGAACGCCACCCGGTTCGCGCTGATGAACGGCGCCACCGTCGAGGGCCCGCTGCCCGCGCCGGAGGAGCTGACCTCGGCCGACCGCTGGATCCTGTCGCGGCTGAACAGCACCGTGGCCGAGGTCGACGGGCTGTACGACGACTACCAGTTCTCCAAGCTCTCCGAGGCGCTGTACCACTTCGCCTGGGACGAGGTCTTCGACTGGTACGTCGAGCTCTCCAAGACCACCCTGGCCAAGGGCGGCCCGCAGGCCGACGCCGCGCGCCGGGTGCTCGGCGAGGTCCTGGACGTGACGCTGCGCCTGCTCCACCCGGTGATGCCGTTCGTCACCGAGACCCTGTGGACCACGCTGACCGGGGCCGAGTCGGTCGTCATCTCCGACTGGCCGCAGGACAGCGGCTTCCGCGACGCCGCCGCGGAGGCGGAGATCGCCAGCCTCCAGCAGGTGGTCACCGAGGTCCGCCGGTTCCGCACCGACCAGGGCCTGAAGCCGGGCCAGAAGGTCCCGGCGAAGCTGGAGCTCGACGGCACCGAGCTGGTCGTCCACGAGGACGCGATCCGTTCGCTGCTGCGGCTGACCGTCCCGGAGGAGGGCTTCGCGGCCACCGCGTCGCTGCCGGTCGCCGGCGCCACCGTGGCGCTCGACCTGTCCGGCACGATCGACGTCGCGGCGGAGCGCAAGCGCCTCGCCAAGGACCTCGCGGCGGCCGAGAAGGAGAAGGCCCAGACGAGCGCCAAGCTCGGCAACGAGGCGTTCCTCGCCAAGGCGCCGGACGACGTGGTCGCCAAGATCCGGGCCCGTCAGGAGGCCGCCGAGGCCGACATCGCCCGGATCACCGCCCAGCTCGCGGCGCTGCCGCAGGGCTGATCCGCCGACGGTTCCACCGGAGCCGCATCCCGCCGACGCGGGGTGCGGCTCCTCCGTTTTTCCGGAGGTCGGGTAATCGTGCCTCCCAATAGCCCAATCCATTGCTCCCTTCCGGCGAATATTCATCCTGGACCGGGTGAGGTCCTATTCCGCCCGAATTCATTCCGGTCTTGCCCGCGCGGGTTCGCGGAAGTTTGCAGGTCGGCTGTGTACGGTGTGCTTCGAGTTCAGCGGAGCCGAGGAGCGACGGGAGGGCACGGGCGTGGTGGTGACCGAGGAGTTGGCCGACGAACTGCCTGCCGAGGCGGTCGAGGGGGCCAAGGCGCGGGCGGCGACGCTGCTGCTGGCGTTCCGGCACGGAAACCAGCTGGCGTTCGACCACGCGCTGGACCGGCTGCTGGAGGAGCACGCCGAGCGCGAGGTGACCACGCTGCTCACCTGGATCGCCGCCGAGGCCGTCCGCAAGGCCTACGCCCCCGAGGTCGGCGACCGGGTGCTGCGGTCGATGGCCCGGCGCGCCCCGCACGACACCGGCGCGGTGGCCGTGGACGAGGAGAGCGTGGGCGCGGCCCGGCTGATCGAGGCGGTCGCGGCGGGCGAGGTGGCCGAGGTCCGCGGCCTGGTCGCCGCCACCCCGGACACCACCTTCCTGCTGGGCGGGCTGCTGCAGGGCGTGGCGATGATGCTGCCGCTGCTGCCGGAGGGCGAGCTGGCCGAGATCACCGCCGAGCTGCGCCGCCGCCACGGCGGCGCGGCCGCCGAGATCCCGGAGGCCCGGGCGGGGGTGTAGTGCCCCGCCCGGGCTGTGGGTGCCGGAGCCGGTTACGGCATCGCGTGCAGGTGGGAGCCGACGGTGCCGGCGATGCCGCCGCCCGCCTTGGCGTCCCAGTTGGTCGACCAGGTCATCGCCCCGCCGATGCCGGGCCACTTGGTGTCGGGCTTGAAGCTGCCGCAGCCGGTGCCGGCGGCCAGGCAGTCCAGCGCGCTGTTGACCACGGCCGGGCTGACGTAGCCGCCGCCCGCCGCGCTGGTGGAGGCCGGCACGCCGAGCCCCACCTGGTCGGGCCGCAGCCCGCCCTTGAGCTGGATGCAGGCCAGCGCGGTCAGGAAGTTGACGGTGCCCTGGGAGTAGACCTGCCCGTCGCAGCCCAGCATCGCGCCGGAGTTGTAGTACTGCATGTTGACGATGGTGAGGACGTCCTTCACGTTCAGCGCCAGCTTGAAGTACTCCGCGCCGGTCGACTGCATGTCGATGGTCTGCGGCGCCATGGTGAGCGTGAAGCCCTTGCCGGCCTTCGCCGCCAGCGCGTGCAGGGCCTGGCCCATGTAGGTGGAGCTGACGCCGTTCTCCAGGTCGATGTCGACGCCGTCGAAGCCGTAGGTCTGCATCAGCGACCAGGCGCTGTTGGCGAAGGTGGTGGCGGAGGCGGAGCTGTTCACCGAGACGGTGCCCTTCTCGCCGCCGACCGAGAGGATCACCTTCTTGCCGGCCGCCTTCTTGGCCGCGATGTCGGCCTTGAACTGGGCCTCGGTGTAGCCGCCGAGCCGGGAGGAGAGGGTCGGGTCCAGGGTGAAGGACAGCCCGCCGGGCGTGCCGGTGGCGTCGGCGAAGGAGACCGCGATGATGTCGTACGCGGCCGGCACGTCGCTGATCCGCTGCACGGTGGCGCCGTTGTCGAAGTTCTGCCAGTACCCGGTGAGCAGGTGCCGGGGCAGCCCGGGCCGGGTCGGGGTGTCGGTGGGCGTCGGGGTGCCGGTCCCGGTGCCGGTGCCGGTCGGGGTCGGCGTGCCCGAGTCGGTCGGGGTGGGCGTGGTGGCGGTCGGCGAGGGCTTGGGGTCGCCGGGGCCGAGCAGCGAGACGTCGTCGGCCAGGAAAGCCGGCTGCCCGTACCAGCCGTGCAGGTAGACGGTGACGCTGGTGGTGTTCGCCCCGGTGGTGAAGGTGGTGCTGAGCTTGGACCAGCCGGTGGCGCCGGGGGTCCAGGTGCTCGGGTCGGTGCCGCCGGTGCCGCGGGCGCCGAGGTAGACGTACGAGCCCTGGACCCAGCTGCTCAGCGTGTACGTCGAGGACGGCTTCACGGCGACGGTCTGGGAGCACTCGCCGGTGGCGCTGTTGCCGGGGGTGGAGCGCAGCGCGGCGGTGCCGGAGTGGACGGTGGTGGTCTCCGGCGCGCCGGCCGCGCAGGTCCAGCCGCCCAGGTGGTTGGCGTCCTCGAAGCCGCCGTTGGTGATCAGTTCGACGTCGGCGGCGGCGTGCGCGCCGGTGCCGCCGGCGAGGACCAGGCCGCTGAGGCCGATGGCGATGGCGCTGGCGCCGGCCAGCAGGGAGTGGACGGCGCGCGGGCGCCGGTGTCGGGCAGGTGGCATGACTCCGTCTCCTGTGGGGGAGGCCGTCGGCTCCCTGTGGGGGAGAGCCGTCCGGCTGTCGATGGTGCGGGAGCTACCGACAACTCAAGTCCCTGTCGGGGGAGGAGACTTGCCCTCAAAAGGTGGAGTAGACCAATCCGACTGTCAAGAGGGCCCGGGGGCCCGGGGTCAGGCCGCGACCGGGGTCTGCCGGTCCGTCACCAGGTGCCCGGTCAGGCCGGCGATCCGGGCCGAGGCCAGGCCGTCGCCGTACGGGCTCGGGGTGGCCGCGAGCCGGGCGAGCCGCTCGGGGGTGTCGGCGAGCCAGGCGGCGGCGAGTTCGCCGAGTTCGGCGCCGGGGGCGACCAGCGCGGCGAAGCCGGCGTCGACCGCCTCGGGCCGTTCGGTGGAGCGGCGGACCACCAGCAGCGGGCGGCCGAGCACGGTGCACTCCTCCTGCACCCCGCCGGAGTCGGAGACCAGCAGCGCGGCGTGCCGGGCGAGGCCGAGGAAGTCGGCGTAGCCGACCGGCTCGGTGACGGCGATCCGGGCCAGCAGGCCGGTCAGGTCGAAGCGTTCGACGGCGGCCCGGGTGCGCGGGTGCATCGGGAAGAGGACGGGGGTGCCGGCCCGGGCGATCCGGTCGAGTTCGGCGAGGACGGCGCCGAGCGCCTCGGCGGTGTCGGTGTTCTCCGGGCGGTGCACGGTGGCCAGCACGTAGCCGTCCGGCCGGACGCCGTGCCGGGCGAGCAGCGCGGCCCGCGCCTCGGGGTCGGGCAGCTGGCGGCGGACCACCTCGACGACGGTGTTGCCGGTGAGCGCGATCCGCCGCTCGTCCAGGGCCTCGGCGCGCAGGTTGGCGGCGTTGTCGGTGGTGGCGGCGCAGAGCAGGTCGGCGACGTGGTCGACCATCACCCGGTTGTGCTCCTCGGGCATCGCCCGGTCGAAGCTGCGCAGTCCGGCCTCGACGTGGACCAGCGGGATCTCGCGGGCGTTGGCGGCGAGGGCGCCGGCCAGGGTGGCGTTGGTGTCGCCCTGGACGACGACGGCGGCCGGGCGGTCCTCGGCGAAGGCGGCGTCGAGCTGGCCGAGCGACTGGGCGATCTGGCCGGCCCGCGGGCGGCCGCCGACGCCGGTGAGCAGTTCGGGGCAGGGCAGGTCGAGGTCGCGCAGGAAGCGGCCGGACATCGCCTCGTCCCAGTGCTGGCCGGTGTGGACCAGGCGGGTGGCGGGGCCGAGCTCGTGGATCAGCGGGGCGAGCTTGACCAGCTCGGGGCGGGTGCCGAGGACGACGGCGACGCTGCCGGGGGCGAGCGGGCGGGCGGGCTGCGGGGTCTGGCACAGGGTCATGGCGGGGGGCTCCGGTGGGGGTCGGGGCGGGGGAAGCGTGGGGGAGGGGGCTCAGGATTCGAGCGCGGTGGGGGCGCCGAGGGCGACCTTCTCGGCGTTGCGCCGGGTCTTGGCCCAGCCGTTGCGGCCGAGCAGCAGCCGGACGGCGGCCCGGGCGGCGACCACGAAGAGGTGGTAGGCGTAGAGCCAGACCAGGACGCCCCAGAGCAGTCCGGTGAGCCGGCCGCGGTCGGGGTGGACGAGCCGGCGGTAGGCGAGGCCCCAGAACACCATCGGCAGTGTGGCGAGCACGAAGACCAGCGCCATCCAGGGGCCGAAGCGCAGCTGGAAGTCGACCGTCTCCTCGGGGAAGAGCACCAGGCCGGCGCCGGTGATGGCGAAGGAGAGCGGTGTGAGGACGACCAGCAGCACGCAGACCACCGGCTGGAGGAAGGTGTAGAACACCTCGGCCTTGCCGGCGAGCCGGTAGTGCGGGGAGCGCAGCACCCGGCCGGTGTAGCGCAGGCACTGCATGTTGCCCTGGGCCCAGCGGGTGCGCTGGGTGAGGAAGCGCTTCCAGGAGACCAGCGCCTCCTGGGAGACGCTGGCGTCGGTGATGTGGGTGAGCCGCCAGCCGGCCAGCCGCAGGTCGAGGCCGGACTCGTAGTCCTCCAGCAGGGCGCGCTCGGGCCAGGGGCGGCCCGCCCGGCCCTCCTCGGCGGTGAGCGAGTCCAGGGCGGTGAGCCGGACGAACTGGCCGTTGCCGCCGAGGCCGACGCTGCCGGTGCGGCGGCGCAGCAGCTGCATGCCGGCGTTGTTGGCCTGGAACTCGACGTCCTGCATCCGGACCAGGGCGCGGGCGAGGGCGTTGGCGGTCCGGCCGCGGCCGGGCAGCGGGAGTTCGTCGTCGGCGTTGCGCATCCGGACGTTGATCTGGACCGCGCCGGTGTCGGGGCGGCCGAACGCGTGCTCGTTGCAGACCTGGTCGAGGGTGCCGTGGTCGAGCCGGCCGTCGGCGTCGACGACGCCGAGGACGACCCGGGAGCGGTCGGTGCCGGGCGGCAGCCAGGCGGAGATCTCCCGGTAGGCGGCGTTGAGGGCGGCGCCCTTGCCGATCCGGGCGTGCGGGCGGCGGCGCTGGACGAGGTGGATCCGCTCGTCGCGCGCGGCGGCGGCGAGCACCAGGTCGCGGGTGGCGTCCTCGCTGTCGTCGTCGATCACCCAGAGGTGGGCGGCGGGGGCGGCGGCCCGCAGTCCGGCCAGGGTCTGGGTGACCACGGCCTCCTCGTCGCGGCACGGGATCATCAGGTGCCACTGGAAGGCGCCGGGGTCGCCGGGGGCGGCCGGGCGGTTGTGCTTGAAGGCGTGCCGGGAGCCGGCCCAGTAGAGCAGGAAGCGGCCGAAGACCAGGAGCATGTAGCCGAGCAGTGCCAGCGAGATCAGTCCGGCGAGCCAGACGAAGCCGTCCCGGCGCAGTTCGAAGAAGTGGCGCAGGGCGTCGGGCATGGCGCAGTGCTCCTCATGATCAAAGGCTTTTTGTCTCCTTGGGATGCGAATCAATGCTTCATTGCGGTCTGATGTCGCTGAATCGATAGTAAACGTCGGAAACCATCAAGTCGGGGCAAAGTGGTCGTTCTCACCCCGTGAGGACCGGCGGGCGCCGCTCCGTAGACTGTGGTCGTGAGCGACAAGGCCGACCCGAACCCGTACACCCTGCGCCCCGCCGACGGCGGCACCGGCGACACCGGCGACGACCTGCGCGCCGTCGAGGTGGAACTCTCCGAGCGCTGGCCGGAGAACAAGCTGGAGCCCTCGCTCGACCGGATCGAGGCGCTGATGGACATCCTGGGCCAGCCCCAGCGGTCCTTCCCCTCCATCCACATCACCGGCACCAACGGCAAGACCTCCACCGCCCGGATGATCGAGCAGCTGCTCAACACCTTCGAGCTGCGCACCGGCCGCTACACCAGCCCGCACGTGGAGTCCGTCACCGAGCGGATCACCCTGGACGGCGCCCCGATCACCCCCGAGCGCTTCGTCGAGGTCTACCGCGACATCGAGCCCTACGTGCGGATGGTCGACGAGCGCGAGCCGGTCGCGATGTCCTTCTTCGAGGTGCTCACCGGCATGGCCTACGCCGCCTTCGCCGACGCGCCGGTGGACGTCGGCGTGATCGAGGTCGGCATGGGCGGCTCCTGGGACGCCACCAACGTGATCGACGCCGCCGTCGCGGTGATCACCCCGATCTCGCTGGACCACACCGACAAGCTCGGTGACACCACCGGCGAGATCGCCGTCGAGAAGTCCGGGATCGTCAAGCCGGGTTCCATCGCCGTCGTCGCCCAGCAGCAGCTGGACGCCGCCCAGACCATCCTGCGCCGGGCCGTCGAGGTGGACGCCACGGTCGCCCGCGAGGGCATGGAGTTCGGCGTGATCCGCCGCGAGGTCGCCATCGGCGGCCAGCTGGTGACGCTGCGCGGGCTCGGCGGCGAGGAGTACGAGGACGTCTTCCTCCCGCTGCACGGCGCCCACCAGGCGCAGAACGCGGCGCTCGCGCTGGCGGCGGTCGAGGCCTTCTTCGGCGTCGGCGGCGCGCGCGGCGGACAGCTGGACACGGACAAGGTGCGCCAGGCGTTCTCCGGCGTCGCCTCGCCGGGCCGGCTGGAGGTCGTCCGGCGCAGCCCCACGATCATCCTGGACGCCGCCCACAACCCGAACGGCGCGCAGGCCACCGTCACCGCGATCGGCGAGGCCTTCGGCTTCACCCGGCTGGTCGGCGTGATCGGCACCAGCGGCGACAAGGACGTGGCCGGCCTGCTGGAGGCCTTCGAGCCGATCCTGGCCGAGGTCGTCATCACCCGGAACTCCACCCACCGCGCGATGGACGTGGACGCGCTGGCCGCGCTCGCGGTCGAGGTCTTCGGCGAGGACCGGGTCCAGGTCGAGCCCCGGCTCGACGACGCGATCGCCGCCGCCGTCACCCTCGCCGAGGAGGAGGGCGACCTCGGCGGCGCCGGGGTGCTGGTCACCGGTTCGGTCATCACGGTGGGCGAGGCCCGCCTGCTGCTCGGGAGGAAGTGACGATGAGGACGCTCTGCTCCTCGACGCTGATCGGCGAGGCCCTCGTGGTGCTCTTCGCGGCCCTGGTCGCGATGCAGCTCTCCGACGTGTCCACCGGCGCGCTCTGGACGGTCAGCGGCATCGCGATGGCGCTCTGCGTCCTGCTCTGCGGCATGGTCACCCGCCCCGGCGCGGTCGCCGTCGGCTGGGCCCTGCAGCTCGGGCTGATCGCCAGCGGCTTCGTCGTGCCGACCATGTTCGGCCTCGGCGCCGTCTTCGCCGGCCTGTGGTGGTGCTCGGTGCACTACGGCCGCAAGATCGACGAGATCAAGGCCGCCCGGGCGGCCGCCGCACCGGCCTAGACCGGGCCCGGACCGGGGTCCGGCGCGTTCGCTCACGCAAGGTAACCTCTGCGGTAGTCGCACGCCGCGCGCCGCCACCGCGTGCGCGCCGAACCCGCGTGCGCGCCGAATCCCGATTCCCAGGAGACGCACCGTGTCCCAGCGCACTCTCGTCCTGCTCAAGCCCGACGCCGTCAAGCGCGGCCTGGCCGGCGAGATCATCAGCCGGATCGAGCGCAAGGCCGGCTGGCGGCTCGCCGCCGTCGAGCTGCGCACCTTCGACCGGGCGACGCTGGAGCAGCACTACGCGGAGCACGTCGGCCGTCCGTTCTACGAGCCGCTGCTGGAGTTCATGACCTCCGGCCCGTCGATCGCCCTGATCGTCGAGGGCGAGGAGGCCATCGCCGGCATCCGCATGCTGGCCGGTGCCACCAACCCGCTGGAGGCCGGCGCCGGCACCATCCGCGGCGACTACGCGACGATCACCCGCGAGAACCTCATCCACGCCTCCGACTCGGTCGAGTCCGCCGAGCGCGAGATCAAGATCTTCTTCCCGGCCCACGCCTGATCAGCCGGGCGCCGCGCGCGCCAGGGACCTTCGAAGGCCCCGGTCGGGACCATTGGCCCGGCCGGGGCATTCTTATCGGGAAATAGGGAACCAGGCCCTCCGACACGGCGTCCCAATGCCCGGAGAAGCGATCACGCCCCGGACAATGGACGGCAAGCCCCGCGTCGACGTCCGTGTCGACCGGCGTGACTACGATGGACGCGACTCAAGGGCCCGGTACGGCAGCTCAGCTGGTCTCCGCCCAAGCGTGGGCGCGCACACACCGTCCACCCCACAAGACTCCGAGCCCGGGAAGGCACCCACACCCCATGGCGAGCAACCTCTCGTTCATCGGCCGCGACTTGGCGATCGACCTCGGAACGGCCAACACGCTGGTGTACGTGAGGGGCAAGGGGATCGTCCTCAACGAGCCGTCGGTGGTCGCGGTCAACACCAACACCGGGGGGATCCTCGCCGTCGGGTCCGAGGCCAAGAAGATGATCGGGCGCACGCCCGGCAACATCGTCGCCATCCGCCCGCTCAAGGACGGCGTGATCGCCGACTTCGAGATCACCGAGCGGATGCTCCGCTACTTCATCCTCAAGATCCACCGCCGCCGCTTCCTCGCCCGCCCGCGCGTCGTCGTCTGCGTGCCCTCCGGCATCACCGGCGTCGAGCGCCGCGCCGTCATCGAGGCCTCCCTGCAGGCCGGCTGCCGCCAGGTGCACATCATCGAGGAGCCGATGGCCGCCGCCATCGGCGCCGGACTGCCCGTCCACGAGCCCACCGGCAACATGGTCGTCGACATCGGCGGCGGCACCACCGAGGTCGCCGTCATCTCGCTCGGCGGCATCGTCACCGCGCAGTCCATCCGGGTCGCCGGCGACGAGCTGGACAACGCCATCGTCCAGCACATCAAGAAGGAGTACTCGCTGCTCCTCGGCGAGCGCAGCGCCGAACAGATCAAGATGAGCATCGGCTCCGCCTTCGGCCTGGAGGGCGAGAAGGACGAGCACGCCGAGATCCGCGGCCGCGACCTGGTCAGCGGCCTGCCCAAGACCGTCGTCATCTCCGCCGCCGAGGTCCGCGAGGCCATCGACGAGCCGGTCAACTCGATCATCGACGCGGTCAAGACCACCCTCGACCAGTGCCCGCCCGAGCTCGCCGGCGACGTCATGGACCGCGGCATCGTGCTCACCGGCGGCGGCGCCCTGCTCCGCGGCCTGGACGAGCGGCTGCGCCGGGAGACCGGCATGCCGATCCACATCGCCGAGAACCCGCTGGACTCCGTCGCGCTCGGATCCGGCAAGTGCGTCGAGGAGTTCGAGGCCCTCCAGCAGGTACTCGACGCCGCGCCGCGCCGTTAGCAGAACCGACACACCAGCCGAACTGAACGGGCCCCGGCCCCGGGCCCACCGCCCGGGCCGGACGCCCAAGGGTACGAAGGGGCAGTACCAGCACCGTGAGGGACACACGAGAGAGCCGGCTGCTGCTCATCCTGCTGGTGGCGGTCGCCTTCGCGTTGATCACCGTCGACATCAAGGGCGGTGAGAGCTCCCCGCTGGGCGGCGCCCGGCGCGCCGCCGCCGCCGTCCTCGGACCGGTCGAACGCGGCGCCGCCAGCGCGGTCGACCCGGTCGCCGACACCGTCCGGGCCTTCCGCGACGCCGCCGCGAACAACGGCCGCACCGACCAGCTCGCCCGCGAGAACACCGACCTGCGGCAGAAGCTCGCCTCCTCCGACATGGCCGGCGGCCGCACCAAGCAGCTCGACGACCTGCTCCGCACCGCCGGCGCCGGCGGCTACACCGTCAAGGCCGCCCAGACCATCGCGATCGGCCCGGCCCAGGGCTTCTCCTGGACCATCACCATCGACGCCGGCAGCGACGACGGCCTCACCCGCGACATGACCGTCGTCAACGGGCAGGGCCTGGTCGGCCGGATCACCACCGTCGCCCCGACCACCGCCACCGTGCTGCTCGCCTCCGACCCCGGCTTCTCGGCCGGCACCCGGCTGGAGGCCACCGGCGAGATCGGCTTCGCCTCCGGCGGCGGCACCAGCCTGATGAAGGTCTCGCTGCTCAACGGCAAGGCCCAGGTCAAGGAGGGCGACCGGCTGGTCACCTTCGGCTCGCAGAGCGGCCGCCCCTTCGTCCCCGGCGTCCCGGTCGGCAAGGTCGTCCAGGTCGAGGCCAACCCCGGCCAGCTCACCAAGACCGTCCTGGTCGAGCCGTTCGTCCAGTTCACCCGGCTCGACCTGGTCGGCGTCGTGGTCGTCCCGCCGCGCACCGACCCGCGCGACGCCGTCCTGCCGCCCGCCCCCGGGCCGGCCGCCCCCGCATCCCAGAACCAGGGTCAGGGCCAGGCCCCGGCCGCCCCCGCCGCGCCGGCCGCGCCCAGCGCCCCGGCCGCCGCCCCGCCCGCCAAGCCCACCGGGGGGAACTGAGCCATGCGCCTCGCCCGCATCCCCGTCTCCGCCGTCCTCGTCCTGCTCGGCCTGCTGCTCCAGGTCAGCGTCTTCGGACGGCTCCAACTCCCCGGCGCCACACCGGACATACTGCTGCTCGTGGTGGTCGGCCTGGCCCTCGTCTACGGCCCCACCGGCGGCTGCCTGGTCGGCTTCGCGGCCGGTCTGCTCGCCGACCTCGCCCCGCCCTCCGACCACGCCATCGGCCGCTACGCGCTGGTGCTCTGCCTGATGGGCTACGCCGCCGGACTGCTCCGCCCCGAGCACGGCCGGCAGCGCTCCGTCTCCAGCGCGCTGCTCGTGGTCGCCGGCGCCGCGATCGCCTCCACCCTGCTGTACGCGATGGTCGGCGCCCTGGTCGGCGACACCGCCGCCCGGCACGTCGGACTCGGCCAGCTGGTGCTCACCGCCCTGCTCTACGACCTGCTGCTGGCCCCCTTCGTGGTGCCCGCCGTGATGCTGATCGGCCGCCGCTTCGGCAAGGACCCGGTGACCGTCGCCACCGGCGGCGAGGACGAGGGCGGCCCCGGCCTCGGCACCCTGGCCCGCTACCGCACCACCCGGGAGGCCTCGTCCGGCCCGGGCTACCGCAAGAAGCGCCTGCTCGGCACCGGAAAGCGCCCGTAGGACACGCCCCCCGGCCCCCGGGCCCCGAACCGGCCCGCCCGCCCGCACTGCTTTGGAGCGCACGAGACGTGAGCAACATCCCCGAGACCGGCCGTACCCGGCGGGTGACGATCCGTCTGGTGGTGCTGCAGATCCTGGTGCTCTCGCTGCTCGCCACCCTCGGCGGGCGGCTCTGGTACCTGCAGATCCGCAACGCCAGCGTGTACACCGCGAAGGCCACCGGCAACCACATCCGCGAGGTCGTCGAACCGGCCGTGCGCGGCGAGATCCTGGACGCCTCCGGCCGCATCCTGGCCGGCAACGAGACCAAGCTGGTCGTCTCGGTCAGCCGCACCGCGCTGCTCCAGCAGAAGGACGGCGGCAAGGCGGTGCTGACCCGGCTCGCCGAGGTGCTCGGGATGCCCGCCAAGGACGTCCAGGAGAAGGTCCGGCTCTGCGACGCCAAGACCCCGCAGCCCTGCTGGAACGGTTCGCCCTACCAGCCGATCCCGGTCACCAAGGAGGCGACCACCCAGCAGGCGCTGCAGATGATGGAGCGCCGCGAGGACTTCCCCGGGGTCACCGCCCAGCCGACCGCGGTGCGCCACTACACCGGCGTCGAGGGCGCCAACATGGCCCAGGTGCTCGGTTACCTCTCGCCGGTCACCGACGAGGAGGTCTCCAAGACCGCGGGCAAGACCGGCCTCGACCGCTACCTGCCGGCCGACCAGATCGGCCGGGCCGGACTGGAGTCCGTCTACGACCGCGACCTGCGCGGCAGCGCCGGCATCACCAAGCTGGAGGTCGACAACCTCGGCCGGGTGATCGGCACCGCCGACAAGGCGCCCCCGCAGACCGGCAACAACCTGGTGACCAGCATCGACGCCCGGGTGCAGAAGGCCGTCGAGGACAACCTGGCGCAGGCCATGCTGGACGCCCGGAAGACCTTCGACAAGGTCACCAACCGCAACTACGAGGCCGACTCCGGCGCCGCCGTCGTGATGGACGTGCACACCGGGCGGATCGTCGCGATGGCCAGCGCCCCCACCTACGACCCCAACCTGTGGCAGGGCGGCATCAGCGGCAAGGACTACCAGGCGCTGACCAGCAAGGAGTCCAACTTCCCGCTGCTCAACCGGGCCATACAGGGTCAGTCCGCCCCCGGCTCGACCTTCAAGGTCATCTCCACCACCGCCGCCGTCCAGGCCGGCTACTCGCTCGACGGCCGCTACGACTGCCCGAAGAGCCTGACCATCGGCGGCCGCGAGTTCAAGAACTTCGAGAGCGAGAACTTCGGGCCGATCACCCTGGAGCGGGCCCTGGAGGTGTCCTGCGACACCGTCTTCTACGGCCTGGCGTACGACCAGTGGATGAGGGACGGCGGCATCAAGCCGAAGAAGGAGCCGGGCGACTGGTTCTTCAAGACCGCCCACCAGTTCGGCCTCGGTGCCAAGACCGGCATCGACCTGCCCAGCGAGGTCCCCGGCCGGGTGCCCGACCGGCAGTGGAAGCAGTCCTTCTACGACAACAACAAGGACGCCTGGTGCAAGCAGGCGGAGAAGGGCGGCAACAGCTTCTCCGACCAGATCGCCCGGGAGAACTGCGTCGACGGCTACCAGATGCGCGCCGGTGACGCCGTCAACTTCGCGATCGGCCAGGGCGACACCCTGGTCACCCCGATCCAGATGGCCCGGATCTACTCGGCGCTCGCCAACGGCGGCACCTTCTACCGGCCGACCGTCGCCAAGGCCGTGATAAGCCCGAGCGGGGAGCTCGTCCGCGAGATCGCCCCGCACGAGGACGGCCGGCTGCCCGGCGAGCAGAAGCTGCTCAGCTACATCGACCAGGCCACCGCCGGCGTCGTCGTCCAGGGCACCGCCGCCTGGAAGTTCACCGGCGCCGGCTGGCCGCAGAACAAGATCGAGCTGCACGCCAAGACCGGCACCGCCGAGGTCGAGGGCAAGCAGACCACCTCGTGGCTGACCACCTACAGCCGCGACTACGCGGTCGTGATGACGATAAGCCAAGGTGGCACCGGCTCCGGCGGCTCCGGCGACGCCGTCCGCCGGATCTACCAGGCGCTGTACGGCGTCGACGACAAGGGCAACATCGACCAGGGCAAGGCGCTGCTCGCCAAGCCGCAGGCCGAGCTGCCCAAGTTCAACCCGGACGGCACCGCCGTCATCAAGCCCGCCTCGCTCTCCGGCACCGAGGCCGGCGCCGGCCTCGGCGACCCCGGGGTCACCGGCGGCTCGCCGCGGGTCTTCCTCGACCCGGCGCAGCCCGGCGGCGCCGCCGCCCCGGCGCTCCTGGTGGCGGACACCGCCGTCGAACCCACCCGGTCCACCGGAAGGAGCCGGGCATGAGCTCCTACGGTTCGTACCGCCAGCTGCGGCACGTCCCCCCCGGGCGCGGCGGCCTGGCCAAGTCACTGGTCAAGGAATCGCCGCTGTGGCGGATCGACTGGATACTGCTGCTGGCCGCGGTGGTCCTCTCGCTCGGCAGCTCGCTGCTGGTCTGGTCGGCCACCCGGGGACGCGACTCGCTCACCCACGGGGACCCGCAGTACTTCCTCTACCGGCACCTGACCAACGTCCTGATCGGCGCGGCGCTGTGCGCGGTGGTGATAGCGATAGGGAGCCAGCGCTTCCGGACGGTCGTGCCGTTCCTGTACGCCGGCGTCATCCTGCTGCTGGTGGCCACCCTCAGCCCGCTCGGCTCGACCATCAACGGCCAGCACTCCTGGATCCAGCTCGGCGGCGGCTTCTCCGTGCAGCCGGCCGAGTTCGCCAAGCTGGCGATCGTGCTGTCGATGGCGGTCGTGCTGTCCGAGCAGGTGGACGCGGGGGAGCGGGAGTTCCCGGCGAACCGGGCGGTGTTCCGGGCGCTGGTCTGGGCCACCGTGCCGATGGCGATCGTGATGCTGATGCCGGACGCCGGCTCGGTGATGGTGATGGCCGTCATCGTGCTCGGCATCCTGCTGGCCTCCGGCGCGGCCAACCGCTGGGTGTTCGGACTGATCCTGGCCGGGACGGGCGGCTGCGTCGCGATCTGGCAGCTCGGGGTGCTGAGCAAGTACCAGATCGACCGCTTCGCGGCCTTCGCCAACCCCGCGCTCGACCCGTCCGGCGTCGGCTACAACACCGCGCAGGCCCGGATCGCGATCGGCTCCGGCGGGCTCACCGGCAAGGGCCTGTTCCACGGGACCCAGACCACCGGGCAGTTCGTGCCGGAGCAGCAGACCGACTTCGTCTTCACGGTGGCCGGCGAGGAGCTGGGCTTCCTCGGGGCGATGGCGATCATCGTGCTGCTCGGCGTGGTGCTCTGGCGGGCCTGCCGGATCGCCCGGCACGCCACCGACCTGTACGGCACCGTCGTCGCGGCCGGGGTGGTCGCCTGGTTCGCCTTCCAGGGCTTCGAGAACATCGGGATGTGCCTGGGCATCATGCCGGTGGCCGGCATCCCGCTGCCGTTCGTCTCCTACGGCGGGTCGTCGATGTTCTCGACCTGGGTGGCGATCGGGCTGCTGCAGGCGGTGCAGAGCCAGCGGCCGATAGCGGCCTAGCGGGTCCCCCGCACGCGTCGGGGCCGGTCCGGGATCCTTCCCGGGCCGGCCCTCACGGTTCCGCGGCCCCTGCTTCCTTGGGCCCTGCTTCCCGGCTCCTCCGGGGCAAGCTTCAGCGGCGGGCGAGGAGCAGGTCGGCGGCGGCCAGCGCGGCCCGGGTCTGGTGCCCGACCTGGGTGCCGATCGGGACCCAGCGGATGCCGAGCCGGTGCAGGCCCTCCAGGCTCGCCGCGATGATCCCCCGGGCCCGCGCCCGGGCCGCGTCCGCCGCCGGGCCGCCGGAGTCGGCGAGCAGCCGCAGCAGCATCGACGCGATCCGCAGCGGCAGCCGCTGGGCGACGATCCGGGCCGTGGTCACCCGCGACACCGACAGCGGCGCGGGCGACCAGTCGGCCAGCCACTCCTCCACCAGCAGCGGGCTGACCTCCAGGTTGAACTCGATCGCCCGCAGCAGCGGCCCGTACGCCACCCCCGCGTGCGGCGGCACCTGCGGCAGCAGGCCGGTCAGCTCCGCGATCCGCTCGTGCAGGGTGCGGGCGGCCGCCCCGACGGCGGCCCGCACGTCCGGGTGCGGCCGGGCGTCGCCGACCGCGTCGATCGCCCACATCGGCACCTCCAGCACCGCCGTCACCCCGCCGTACCGCCCGGCGTACGACCAGGTGGACAGCTCGGGGCGGTCCGGCAGCGCCCGCCACCGGGTGCCCGGCGCGGGCATCACGTAGGTGCCGGGGGCCGGGCTGTCCCAGCCGACCGCGTCGTAGGAGTCGACGTCCAGCGGGATGCCGCCGCGCGCCACCGAACGGGCGAAGCCGGCGGCCAGGCCCGGCAGCGGCCGGGTCAGCTGGACGAACGCGCCGCCGAAGTCCACGCCGTGCAGCGAGCACTGCAGTACCGGGCGCAGCTCGTCGATCAGCCCGGTGAGCACCCGGCTCTCCGGCATCGGCGCGAGCGGGCCGTCCGGGGCGGGCAGCAGCTCCGGCTGCTCGTGGAAGGCCGGGCGGAAGAAGTGCTCGTAGTGCCGGGCCGGGGTGAGCGGGCCGTGCAGCCAGCCCTCGTTGAGCGCGGCGCCGTCCGGGTCCAGGCAGAGCAGCACGTGCCAGCCGACCCCCGGGCGGGGCGGCAGCTCCAGCACCCGCTCGGCCAGTCCGACGGCCGCCGCCAGGCCGACCGGCTCGTTCGGGTGCGGGCCGCCGACCGCCAGCACGGTCCGCTCGCCGTCGTCCACCGAGAGCAGGAACAGCGGGCGGCCGGCCCGGGAGCGGCCCACCTCGCGCAGCCGGCAGCGGTCAGGGTGGCGGTGGACCAGTCGGCGGGCCGCGGTGACGGCGCGGGCCACCGTCGGATAGGTCTCGGTGTCCTGCCGGTCCTGGCGCGGGGCGTCGATCCGGCGTACCCGTGGGCCCGTGTCGGTCATGGCTCTCCTGTCCTCGGGGGCGGCGGGGCAGCGCGGTCGGCGGCCTCGGTCGGGAGGGCGGCGCCGGTCGCGCCGGGCGGGCGCGGCACGTCTGCTGCGCGCGCGGCCAACTCCCTTGTCACGAGGGCGCACGGGACCTTCCGGTGGAGCCTTGCCAGTACCGCACGCGGCCTCGGAGCGTGTCAACAGTCGTCGGCTTCCGGCGGTCAGACCGCGTTCACGTGCCGGGACGGGCCAGGTTGCCCCGCGGACGCGTGCGTTCCGGGCGGGCGCGCGGGGCGGCCCGGCGGGGGCCGGGCGGGGGCCGGACGGCGGCCCGCCGGGGTCCGCGCGGAGGGCCGCCGGGGGCCGGAGGGGGGTCGGGGCCGGACGGGAACGGGGCGGACTGGGCTACCCTTGAGGGTCACCCCTCCCAGCCGTCGCCCCGCGGAGCGCGCGGCGGTCCCGAACGTCGTAAGGGTTCCTAGTACATGACTGTCGAATCGGTCTTCCCACGCCTGGAGGCCCTCCTCCCGCACGTCCAGAAGCCGATCCAGTACGTCGGCGGCGAGCTCAACTCGACCGTCAAGGACTGGGACGCCTGCGACGTCCGCTGGGCGCTGATGTACCCCGACGCCTACGAGGTCGGCCTGCCCAACCAGGGCGTCATGATCCTCTACGAGGTGCTCAACGAGCAGGAGGGGGTCCTGGCCGAGCGCACCTACAGCGTCTGGCCGGACCTCGAGGCGCTGATGCGCGAGCACGGCGTCCCCCAGTTCACCGTGGACGCCCACCGGCCGGTGCGCGCCTTCGACGTGTTCGGGCTCTCCTTCTCCACCGAGCTCGGCTACACCAACATGCTGGCCGCCCTCGAACTGGCCGGCATCCCGCTGGACGCCCGCGACCGGACCGACGAGGACCCGATCGTGCTGGCCGGCGGCCACGCCGCGTTCAACCCGGAGCCGATCGCCGACTTCATCGACTGCGCCGTGATCGGCGACGGCGAGCAGGCCGTCCTCGACATGACGAAGATCATCCGGGAGTGGAAGGCCGAGGGCCGCCCCGGCGGCCGCGACGAGGTGCTGCTGCGCCTCGCCAAGACCGGCGGCGTGTACGTGCCCAAGTTCTACGACGTCGAGTACCTGGCCGACGGCCGGATCGGCCGCGTCGTGCCGAACGCCCCCGGCGTGCCGTGGCGGGTCTCCAAGCACACCGTCATGGACCTCGACGAGTGGCCCTACCCCAAGCAGCCGCTCGTCCCGCTCGCCGAGACCGTGCACGAGCGGATGTCCGTGGAGATCTTCCGCGGCTGCACCCGCGGCTGCCGCTTCTGCCAGGCCGGCATGATCACGCGCCCCGTGCGGGAGCGAAGCATCACCGGCATCGGCGAGATGGTCGAGCGCGGACTGAAGGCCACCGGCTTCGAGGAGGTCGGCCTGCTGTCGCTCTCCTCCGCCGACCACACCGAGATCGGTGACGTCGCCAAGGGCCTGGCCGACCGCTACGCCGAGGACAAGATCGGCCTGTCGCTGCCGTCCACCCGAGTGGACGCCTTCAACATCGACCTCGCCAACGAGCTCAGCCGCAACGGCCGCCGCTCCGGCCTCACCTTCGCCCCCGAGGGCGGCAGCGAGCGCCTGCGCAAGGTGATCAACAAGATGGTGTCGGAGGAGGACCTGATCCGCACCGTCGCCACCGCCTACGGCAACGGCTGGCGCCAGGTGAAGCTGTACTTCATGTGCGGCCTGCCCACCGAGACCGACGAGGACGTGCTCCAGATCGGCGAGATGGCGAAGAACGTCATCCAGAAGGGCCGCGAGGTCACCGGCCAGAACGACATCCGCTGCACCGTCTCCATCGGCGGGTTCGTGCCCAAGCCGCACACCCCGTTCCAGTGGGCCCCGCAGCTGTCCGCCGAGGCCACCGACGCCCGCCTGGCCAAGCTGCGCGACTCCATCCGCGGCGACCGCAAGTACGGCAAGAACATCGGCTACCGCTACCACGACGGCAAGCCCGGCATCGTCGAGGGCCTGCTCTCCCGCGGCGACCGCCGGATCGGCGCCGTCATCCGCGCGGTCTACGAGGACGGCGGCCGCTTCGACGGCTGGCGCGAGCACTTCTCCTACGACCGCTGGATGGCCTCCGCCGAGAAGGGCCTGGCCGGCACCGGCGTCGACGTCGACTGGTACACCACCCGCGAGCGCACCTACGAGGAGGTGCTGCCCTGGGACCACCTGGACAGCGGCCTCGACAAGGACTGGCTGTGGGAGGACTGGCAGGACGCCCTGGAGGAGGTCGAGGTCGACGACTGCCGCTGGACCCCCTGCTTCGACTGCGGCGTCTGCCCGCAGATGGACACCCAGATCCAGATCGGCCCCACCGGCAAGAAGCTGCTGCCGCTCAGCGTGGTGAAGTAGTCACATGAGGTGAATTCCCCCGTCGGACTTCCGGCGGGGGAATTCGCGTGTCCGGGGGCCGCCGAGCAGGGGCGGGGCGTGGGGGTGGCGGGGACGCGTACCCTTTGAGGTGACAGAGTCCGGACAGTGGCGGGAAACCGCCGCCGTCGCGGACGGGGAAAACTGACTAAGGACTGAGCGACCCTGGCACGCCGCACGCCCGACGGTCCGCCGCCCGCGCCGACGGTGCAGCGGATCCGTCTCCGCTACACCAAGCGCGGCCGGCTCCGCTTCACCAGCCACCGCGACTTCCAGCGCGCCTTCGAGCGCGCCCTGCGCCGGTCGGCGGTGCCGATGGCCTACTCGGCCGGCTTCACCCCCCACCCCAAGGTCTCCTACGCCAACGCCGCGCCGACCGGCGTGGCGAGCGAGGCGGAGTACCTGGAGATCGGACTCGCCGCCCCCCGTGACCCGGAGGAGCTGCGCGCGCAGCTGGACGAGTCACTGCCGGCCGGTCTGGACGTGATCGACGCGGTCGAGGTCCGCACGCCCAACTTCGTGGAGCGCCTGGAGGCCTCCGAGTGGCAGGTCCGGCTGGCCGGCGTCACTCCGGAGGAGGCGGCCCGCGCGGCCGCGGCGTTCCTGGCCGAGGAGCGGGTCGAGGTCGAACGCCTCACCAAGAACGGCGTGCGGGTCTTCGACGCGCGCGGTGCGGTGGCGGCGCTCGAAATCCTCCCGCCGCAGGTCGACGGCGGTACGGACACGGGCGGCGAAGGGGGCCGCGATGTTCGGACCGGCGGTCCCTGTGCGATACTGCGCCTGGTAGTACGACACGCCACACCCGCCGTACGACCCGACGACGTGTTGTCCGGTCTCCGTGCGACGGCCGACCTGGCGCCGCCGGTCCCCGCAGAGGTGACCAGGCTGGCGCAGGGGCCGCTCGACGAGGGGACCGGCACGGTGACCGACCCGTTGGCGCTCGACCGCGCCGCGGCCCCGGCCGGCCCTGTGACGGCCGGCGAGCCGCGCGCAACCGCGTCCGCCTAGCGGGCGGAGGCCGGGTCCAGTTCCGTAACTGGCCCGCTGGTCCTCCAGGCCCCCGCGGCTCCCCAGGGGAGCGAGCGTCGTCGAAGCACAGGCCGGCCTCTTGCGGCCCGCCGACCCCGATGGTCGGTGGGCCCGAGGACCCCGTCCGGGAGCCACCCGGGGTTGGGGGACGGCGCAGCTTGGGAAAACCTCAGAAGACTGGTCAGACCAGAAGACTTTCGACACCCCGCCGAGCGCGGGGCGCCGAGCGAGACTACGAGCCCCTGTGCGGCCTCGCGTCCGCACGGCGGCACCGTGAAAGGGTCCGGCCCGAGCATCCTCGCGATGCCGGCCGGCCACCGGTGCCCCGCCGTGCCCGGATGTGGAGCCCGGGGGCCTGACGGGAGATCCACCCGCATGCTCGATAACACCGATCCGCAGCAGTCTGCGGCAACGGAACCGAACGACACCGCCGTCACCGGTGGCGAGGGCGCGTCCGCCGCGCCGCCGCGCCGGCGCCGCCGCGCCGTGTCCCGCCCGGCCGGTGCGCCGCAGGGCGCCGCCGAGGCGGT